>JAJZCU010000180.1 GCA_021828935.1 Planctomycetota bacterium
AAATTTCATTCAGACCCTTCTGCGGATATTAACGCCCCGGAAACGAAGAAGTCGGCCATTCGCAGCGACGGCATGGACCGCCGATAGCCAGATCCCCGAAGAGAAGCCTGTAGCGCTGGGCCAGCGGGCGCCGCCGAGTGCGGCGCCTGCGCCGGTGGGCCCATCCCGCGGCAAAAGCGACGCAGTGTACGCGGGCGTTTCTCCCGGACATTGTGACAACGTTGGTTGATCAGAAGTATCTTGTCTTTTTATCAGATATTTGCATGAGTTTAATCACGGCAGAACGTCCCGCGCCACGCCTCGCGCATATCAACCGCGCGCCCTTTGGCGCCGCCGAAAAGTGGCTGCTGATGCTCTGTATTGTACTGCTGGGGTATGCCGTCGATGGTCGCGGCTTTGCCTACATTGGCATCCGCCCGCTGTACATTGGCGAACTCACGCTGCTGATCGGAACCTGTGTACTCTTAAGCACGCGCAACTGGTACGGCATTCTTTGGCAGCCCCAAACGTTGATGCTTGTTCCGTTTGTGGGCTGGGGACTCTGCCGCACCATTCCCTACCTGCACCGCTATCACGCCTTCGCCCTGCGCGATGCGGTGGTGTATGGCTATTCGGCCTTTGCGGTCATCGTCGGCGGCCTGCTGGTGGCCCGGCCCGGCCGGCTTTATTTACTGATTAACTGGTACAAAAAATTCTGGAAGATTTTGCTGATCTGCGTACCCCCGGTCTGTTTTCTGTTTCACTTTCTGGGCCCGCACATTCCGCACTGGCCGGGGCATGGCGCTCCGATCATTGATGAAAAAGAGGGCGACCTGCTGGTGCATTTGGGCGCCATCTTCGCGTTCTGGATGCTTGGCTGGGAAGCCAATATCACCTGGCCGTGGGTGGCCCTCATGGCCGTGGATGTGGCCATCACAGCCCCGATTACCCGCGGGGGGTTTGTCGCCTTCTCCATGGCCGCAATGGTCGCCATTGTGGTGCGTCCGCAGCGCCGGACCGTCGGCCGGCTTTTGTTATTGGCCGTCTTTGTTTTGGCACTGCTTTGGGCCAGTCATGTGAGCATCAAGGTACCCGGTGGCAAAGGCCGTCGCCTGTCGTTTCATCAGTTGGTCACAAACATGGAAAGCGTGACAGGCAACCATCGGAACCACAAGTTGGAGGCCACCAAGCGGTGGCGGCTGGCCTGGTGGCACAAGATCGTGGATTACACGTTCTTCGGCAAATACTTCTGGACGGGCAAAGGCTACGGAATAAATCTGGCCGATTCCGACGGGTTCCAAGTCCTAAAGAACCATGCGCTGCGCAGCCCCCACAGCGTACACATGACCATGCTGGCCCGCAGCGGCGTGCCGGGCCTGGCCATCTGGATTTCCCTGCAATTAACTTATGTTGCCAGTATATTGGCGGCCGGCTACAAGTCCTGGCGCAATGGCGACGCATGGTGGTTTAACCTGTTCATGTGGATTCTTGCGTATTGGGCCGCGTCCATGACAAACGCGTCTTTTGACGTGTACTTGGAAGGCCCCATGGGCGGCATTTGGTTCTGGACGGTCTTTGGCGTCGGCTTGGGGTCGCTGTATCTGTACCGTCACCAGCCCGATCTGCTGAGCCGCACTGGAGATGTCGCCGCCTGAAGACGGCCCCGCCCCACGCCGACGCTGCGCGCCGTTTATCTGAACACCATGCCGTGCCATGCCAACAGCGCACTGTGCGAACCGCCGTGACGCGCCACCACGCATGGCCGCGCTTGACGGGGCGTGTGGCGGCGTTGCGCTTTTGCTAATAAAATATATCGGCAACCGCCAGCATAAATCCCGGCAGCACCGCCCCGCCGTCAAGCGTGTCGCCCACGCCCAGCACCCGCGGCTGACTTTTCGGGGCATATTCCGTCACGCTACGCCGCTTGGGATTGACAACCCACACCAGCCGCACGCCAGCGTCGAGCCACTCCTGAACTTTATCCCGCACAGCAGGCAGCGTATCCGACGGCGAGACAATTTCCACCACAAGGTCCGGCGCCCCGGGCCAAAAACCGCTGGGCAGCCCGCCAGAAGGCACGCGCGCGGCGGCGACGAACGCCACATCCGGCGCCCGCACCGTATCAGGATTTGTCCTGATAATAAAACCGGTTTCCGCGCCTAAGGCAATTCCCAATTGATGCGCCTGAACAAACTGACCAATGGGAATGGTTACCTTCACCGTGGTAAAGCCATGTTCAAATCCGCTGGGCGCCATTGTGGAAATCTCCCCGTTGATGAGCTCGTGCCGAAGGTTGTCGCTGGGCATTTGGAAAAATTCTTCAGCGGTGTAGCGTTTGGTGGCAATGGAAGCCATGGTATCTCCGGTTCATAAGCTACGCTGGGGCGCGCAGCCACCGTAACTATAGCAAATCAGATAAATTATGCCGCAGCAATTGAGACGGGAAGCCGCTGATTGCCCAAATGGAGACGAGGGGAATCGAACCCCCATCTGCGCATTGCGAACGCGCCGTCCTCCCATTGAACGACGTCCCCAAGGGCATAGCAAACTTTAGCCGATTCAACGCTCCGGTGCAAGAGCGAAGCAATGATGACATCGGTGATAGGCCACCGGCGCGGGGTCGCCTAACGCTTCAACGTCAGCGCCACCACAATCAGATCATAAAATGCGTGGGCTGCCACGGTGATGCCGAAGCCGCGAAAGATAAATACGCCGGCGAAGAAGATGCCCGCGGCGGTGCGGAAGAAGAAGGTGTTCCATGCAAATGGCTCGTTGCCACCGTAGTGGTACAGCGAGAACATGACCGCTGATGTGAGAATAATCACCGGCAAGGCGGCCTGCGGTTTGAGTTCAAAAATATCAATTAAAATCAGGTTCAGCACCGTAATGGCGACAAGCCGAAACACAAATTCCTCATAAACGCCCGCGCCGATGGACAGCACCACCTGCGTTTGCCATGGGAAATTGCTCAGCGTAGGCGCCGAAAGCCCCGCGTTGCGGGCCAGCACCAAGCCCATGGTGATCATGGGGATGGACCAAGCCAGGCCCTCCAGGCCCATGAGCGCATAGAGTTTGGGCTGAAATTCCCACGGATCCCGCCGCGCCACATGCCAGGCCAGCAAGATGGCCACCACCGCAAACATGGGCAGCCAGGAACCGTTCGCCCCAAACCAATGAAAAAAGCGCAACATTTTTACGAATGCCAGGACATTTTCCGGCGCCTGCCCGCGGCTGTCCCACGGTTGAATGGTGCTGCCAATTTGGTAGAGCAGCAACAAGGGACTAATGAAGATCAGGCATTGCAAGGGGCGATGCACGCGGTGGTAATACGAATTGCCCGCGCCAATGCCCAGCCATTCCGATTGTTTTTTGCGATGCTTTTGTGCCGTCGTGGCAGCCATGGTAGCCATGCCCCAATTATCGGACTGACCCCGCCGGGCCATGATTTTCTTCCCCGCAGTGCGTGACGTCACCTACGTCTGCAGCGCCATGGGCGTTCCACCTACCATGGTCACGGTGCTGGAAGGGGCCGCACCCGGCGCGGCAACCGCACGCGGGGCCTCTTTCGGGAATGGCTCGCATAAATCCCGCCGCAGTTGCCAAACCTCCAGCACCGCTACCGGCACCCATTCCACCAACAGCACCCACCAATGTACGCGCCACACGCCGGTGGCTTGGAATACGCCCAGCACTTCATAACTAAAAAGCACCGTATACGCCAGCACCCATGTGCCGGCATTCCACGCCAGCGGCAGAAGTGCCAGCGGCCACAGCACGTACCATGGGTAAACCTGCGGCGTAAAAAGCATGTACAGCAGCAGCACATGGCCCAGCGTGCGGCCCAACGGCCAATCCCGTTTCCATGCCACCCAGGCCAGCCACAACACGATCAGCGGATACAGGAAATTCAGCGGCAGCCGCGGCCAATAGCCGTTCCCCCAGAAGACCAAGTACCGCAGCAGGGAATAAAAAAATCCGTTGAAGTACCAGTTTTGGGCGTAGATGGACATGGTATGCCACAGCGCGGGTAGCCCGGTGATAAAGGGCAGCAGACACAGGGCCACGGTAAGCACATAAATTCCCGCCAATTTTTTCAGATCCTGCCATGCCGTTCGAGCTTGTGCCGAGGCGCCGGGCGGTTCATAGAAGCGGCTGGTCGCTGTCGGGAGGTTGGAAAGGCCGCCGGAGCGGGACGCATAAAAGCCGGCGCCCGTCAGTGGAATGGCGGGAACCGTATCCGGTGACGTCATGGGCGATGGTCCGCCGCCCTTGGCCGCGCTGGCTGTGCCCGATTTTGGATGCTCCGCGGCCGGCGTTTCGCGGCGCCGCAAATACCAGGCCACCGCCGCCGGCAGAACAAAAATTGCCCACGGTTTGACCATCAACGCCAAGGCCATGAGCACGCTGGCGGTTTTCCAGCGCCGTGCCAGCAACGCCCATATTGCGCCCATCAGCAACGCCACCCCCACCGATTCCAAGTGCCCATTGCCCGCAATTTCTATCAGGGGTAATGGATGCCACGCGTACAACGCCGCCCACCACGGGCTGCGGCCAATGGCCAGCAGCGTACCCAGCAACACGACCACCGTAGCGATGTCCGCCAGCACATGCACAAAGCGGTACGGTTGCATCGCGGGGATCGCCGCTAATTTAACCACAAGTTTTCGCCGTGCCGCCGTGCCCTCCGGCGGCGCCAATGTCCCGGGCTTATACAACCCCGCCCCCAGCACATGTTCCTCCCAAAAGGCCGCCCCCGCCAGCACGTACAATGACACAGGCAGGTACAGCGTGGGCACAAAGCCGTTGTTGCTCATGCGGTCAAGCAAATCGAAGGGCAGCGGAGATTTCTTCACATAATTCACATGAATGGCCGGATTGTGCGGCGGCGGGTGGTCCGTGGGCAAATAGGCATACGGTTCATATCCCGCCAGCACCATGCGGCCGTCATGCCGATACCGAAAAATGTCGTCGGAGAGACTGGGGGTCCAGGTATAGAAAACGGCCAGACGGGTGGCCACCGCCACCAGCAGGATAAACAAAGCGCTGGCATATTTTGGCAATTTAATGGCTTTCTCGGGCGTGGTTATTAGCAGCCACGCCATGGCCGAAAGGCACGCCATCAACAGACCGCTGGCGCAACAAATCGCGCCCAGGTGGTTGGCTTGGTCAACATGGGCGCCACTGGCCGCAAGCACGGCCAGTGAAACCAGACACGCCAGCACCACGACAGCCCAGAGCAACAGCCGCGTCATGCGGGCCCGCGGGCCGGCAGCGTGCGACGGGGCTTTAGGCGCCCGCCCAGCCGCGGCCCGGGCATTCGTACTGGCGGGCAATACAGGCGTTATTATCTGGGCATGCATGGCGATTCCGGCGGAACACTTTCAAAGATACGGCTGGTTTAACACGTTTATCGCACGTTGGCAAAGGAAACTCGCCCCGGCAGTCAGGCCGGCCCGGCCGGGGTGCGCCACAGCCAAAGACAAAAAAGGGCTGCGGAAGTGTTC
>JAJZCU010000181.1 GCA_021828935.1 Planctomycetota bacterium
TATGTTCCGATCATTAATGTGCCTCCGCCGCGCCGCCCCGCGATCACTGCGCGGCGCCAATTCCGGTTTGTCCGCAAGCCAACGCGCTCTTTTGCGACTATCATTGGCCGCATGAGTTCCGCGGCAGTTCAACCCGAAGTCAATGTGGCGATGGCGCCCGTGCGGCCCGATCCCAACGGGATCATCGTGCCGCGCGGCCATGGGGATATTCTTATTACGCCTTCGTATGCGCGCCTGACAGAGGCCCTGGCGGCGCGGCCCGCGCCGGCAGCGCGTTGGAATTTTGGCGTGCCGGTCGAAGAAGTGCGCAGCGTGGCCCGGCGGGAAACGCTGGCCGCCGCCGCCGCACATGCCGCGGAAATTGAGGCGCCCGCGCCGGCCAATGTCGCCGCACTTCCCTGGGTAGTCACCGGTCATCAAGTGGAATTTTACCACGCCGGGGTTTGGGCCAAGGTGGTGGCCACGGATTGGCTGGCGAAGAAAGCCGGCGCCGCCGCATTTGATATTCTGGTGGATCATGATGTGGTGGAGCACCTGGGCTTTGACGTCCCCGAACATCGCGGCGGGGCGCCCACGCGGGAATTAATAAGCTTTAATGCCGATGTTCCCGTCACCCCAACGCAATACATTGCCGCGCCGGACGCCGCCGCGTTGCGGGCGTTCCGCGAAGCGGTGCGGCGCTGGCCGGCGGGGCGCGTGGACGCTCTGGACCTGTTTTTTGACAATTTGGAAAAGAATGGCCGGGGCGATTACGTGGCCTGGCTTTCCGCCGCCCGTGGCGCCCTGGAGCGGGCCTTGGATATTAACGTATTGCATGTGCCGTTCAGCCGCATCGTCGGCGGTCTGGCCTGGCGGCATTTTGTGGCCGTTTGGATTCAGCAGGCCGTTGCCTACAGCGGCTGTTACAACGATTGTCTGGCCGATTACCGCCGCGCGCAGCGCATTAAAAATCCGTCCCGCCCCATGCCCGATCTGGTCCGCACCGCCACGCAGGTGGAACTGCCGTTCTGGATTTTCGGCGCCAAAGAGCCCCGTTCGCGCCTCGTGGTGCGTACCGGCCGGTCCGCGCATTTGTTTCATAACAATGAACGTATCGACCTAACGCCCGTGACCCAGCGCCAGGGCTGGGCGGCGGCGGAAGCCCTGGGTGAAATTTTAACGCGCCACGGCGTGGACATACGCCCCCGCGCGCTCACGCTGACCATGTTCATTCGCATGTTTATTTCAGACGTGTTTATCCACGGCATCGGCGGGGCGCTGTACGACCAGATCACCGACGCATTTATGCACCAACAATTTTCCGCACACGGCGCCTACGGCCTGGTCTCGGCCGCGTGGCTGCTGCCGCTGGGCGACCACACCTTGCCGACGGGCGACCTTTCCGCCCTGCGCTGGCAATGGCATCATCTGCAACACAACCCGCAATTGGCGCCCGACGCGGCCCCGGGCCCTGAAGCGGCGCGCCTGCTGGCCCGGCGCCTGAATCTTATTGAACAACTTCATACATCGCTGCAGAATCACCGCCGCGACCCGGCGGCCCGGCGGCAGCGGCGCATCGATTATCGGGCCCTGCATGAGATCAACGATACGCTAAACGCCCTGCGACCCCGGCCGCTGGCGACCATCGAAACCCAACTGAACCGCCTGCGCGCGTTGCAGCGCGACCAGAAAATTGTGAACAATCGGGAATGGTTCTTCGCCCTGCACACCATGGCCTCACTGCGTGACCTCGTGCGCCGGGTAAGGGGCGCTGAATAAATGCCTGTCGCGATCATTCCGGCTGGCGACCTGTACCGTCCGCGGCACGAGTCACACAG
Organism: Planctomycetota bacterium; assembly: GCA_021828935.1. Lineage (GTDB taxonomy): Bacteria > Planctomycetota > Phycisphaerae > WQYP01 > WQYP01 > JAJZCU01. The sequence goes on from JAJZCU010000181.1 coordinate 1,818, forward strand.
GCTAAATAAAAAAACCGCTGAGACGGTCAGGCCGCTGAGCAGGAACCCAGCGAGGTAAGGGGGCGTCATATCCATGGTAAGGAGCCTCATGCCATGCCCAAATCCGCAAGCGAAACTTCGGCCCAAGACCCCCCGAAACATCGTTTCACGACTCCCCGTCGTCTCAGCGCCTTCCGCGCCTCAGCGTTTTATTTTATAAACTTCAATTGGGTGCGGGCGTCCAGTACCGCCAATTGCGCAGTTGATAATTCGGCGATCATGAGGGGCAATTAAAGACTGGCGATGGCGCCCGCACTGCAATCGCCTTGTCGGCGAACGGGGGCCGGCGCTTACGCTCAGGGCTCTGATCCGTGGCGTTTGCATGGCCGGCTGGCACGTTATTTTCCCGCTGCGCTATTTTCATCATCGCACCGTTCGGTTAAAAGCGTATAATGAAGTGCAGAAATTGCCTGTTTGGTGGCGGGAGTTGCCTGAAATTCCCCGAAATGGCCCCATTCCGCCACTCCCGAAGCGTTTTTTCTGCCGGGCCGGGCGCTCTTGAACCGATGAAACTCGACGCCAACATGATGCGGCGACATTGGTGTCGGAGCGGCTTGGGCGATATGCTACAAGGTCCGGATCGGCCTTCGCAGTGCTTCTGCTCAACTGGTGCAGCACTGACAAGGCCGCCCCGGCAAGACCGCGAGGGGATGATTTCGAAAGGCAGTGTATGCTGGCATTGAGCCGCACCGAGGGGCAGAGCATCATCATCAATGGCAACATTGAGGTGAAGGTGGTTAAATGGTCGCGCAGCAGCGTGCGCTTGGCGATTCAGGCGCCGCGGGAAATTTCCATTGACCGCGATGAGATTTGGCGTAAAAATAATCCGGGGCAGCACACTCCGCTGGAACTCGCCGATGCCGAACGCAACGCGCGTCTGGGCCTCGCGCCGCCGCCCGTGGGCCCCAACGCCGTAAATCCCGCGGCGCCGCGGCCTGCGCCCGGTCCGGAAAGCGGCGCCAACGCCGGCGCTGAGGGTGGCTCGCACACGAACGACTAATTGGCCATGCTCGCTGTGGCCCCCACAAAGCACGCGGTTGGAGACCGTTGATAGTTTGAAATGCCGCCTTGGTTCGCGGCTGTACCGCAAGCAAGCAAGTTGGAGACTCGCCTGTGCGCCGTTTGTTTTTGATGCAATGCCCTGGCCTCTGGCGGTGGACATTGGCGTTCGCCTTGGTGCTGGCGTGCGCGGGCGGCTCCGTTGCGCAGGCGTGGAACCGTCGCGATCAGGTAAACTTGGCGTATCAGATTGCGCTGGCTGAGGCTGATTTTTCGCCGGGCATTCTGGACGGCCAATTCGGCCCGAACTCGCAGATGGCGTTAAAGCAATACACGCAGCGATTTTTCCCGGGGGCCAATCCATACAATTCTTCTGATGCCCAGGTGTACAAGTCCCTGCATGTGGATGTAAAGCACGCCGTGGCCACCTACACCATTTCCTCAAAAGACGCGGCGCTGGTGGGCGCATCGCCGGACAAATGGCAACAGATGGCCAAGCTCTCCAGCATGCCGTACCGGTCGCTGCGCGATTGCATCGCGGAAAAATTTCATTGCACAAAAGGCCTGCTGCGCCGCCTGAATCCGGGAATCAAGCTAAGCCAGCTCACGGTCGGGGAAACGCTGCGAGTGCCCAACATTCAGCCGTTTCCGAAGCCCGGCCCGCTGCCCGAGCCGCCACCAACTGATTTTTCCAAGCCCGGCGCCGCGGCGTATATTATTATTGACGAGGGGAAGAAAACCATCCGCGTGTATAACGCGGCGCATCAGCAGATCGCTTTGTTTCACTGCTCTGTGGCCCAGTATCCTGACAAACTTCCGGTGGGGCAGACGGTGGTTAAAGACATGGCCCTAAACCCCGATTACACGTTTAACCCCAAGGAATGGGGCGGGGTTCATGGCGTTCACCATGTGCTGATCATACCGCCGGGGCCGCGCAATCCGGTGGGCCTTTGCTGGATGGGGCTGAACCTCCCGGGCTACGGCATGCACGGGAACGCCTACCCGCAAAATATCGGTCACACCGGTTCGCACGGCTGTTTTCGCATGACCAATTGGGACGCACTGACCCTCTTTGCCATGGTGCGCGTGGGCACGCCGGTCAAATTTATTGACAATCCCCTGCATAAAGGATCCGGCAGCGCCCAAACCGGCGTTGCCAGTGCGGACAACGGCAACAGTGGCAACAGTACCGCCGCCGGCGGCAGCGCCAATACCACCGCCCCCGCCCCTGCGGCGAACAGCACGGCCGGCAGTGCCAACGCACCAGCCGCCGGCGCTGGCGCTCCGGCCACGAACGGCGGCGCCAGCGCCGGCGGCGCACCGGCCGCCAACCCCAACGCACCAGCCACCAGCGGCGGCGGGGACGCCAGCAGCGGCATAGACCAGGGTTTCAGCGTGGCCCCGCACGGGAACCGCTCGTCCGTGGGCTCCGGCGCCGGGACAAGCGCAAAATAAAATAGCCAGTCCAGGCTCACCTTGCAAGGCGAATAGATATATCGTTACGATGGAAAGAGGCGTCCCGGCACGCACACGTTTTCGGCGAAACCGATGATGGCCACGCGTGGGCTGCTGCTGAATTTCACCACCGCATTGCTCACCGACGGCGGCATCCGGCGTATGGTAAATAAATACAAACCTCTCCCATGATTCGCCATTGAGCACCACCCAAACCGCCGCAGAATCCTCACGCCCGTTTTCCGGGTGGGGAGATCGAATTTTTCCAAAGCGAAAAGCTGGCGCCACAAACGTGTCATGCTGCGCCTCGAAGGGATATAATACCGCCATGGATACCGCCTTTACGCCCAACCACCTGCATCTAAAGAAATCCGAGGCCCTGGAAATTGCCTGGGATGATGGCATTTCTGTGGCGCTTCCATTGCGTTATCTGCGGCGGCTGTGTCCTTGCGCGGGATGCCAGGGAGAGCGTGACTTGCTGGGCCGCACGTTGCTGCCGGTGGTCCGCACCACATACGATGGCCCAATCGCGGCGAACATGGCGGCGACCCGTCTTCCGTGGAATTCTGCCACCGCGTGGGCTTAAATTATGTCAGTTGCTCGCCCTATCGCGTGCCCATCGCGCGGCTGGCCGCGGCTCAGGCCGTGGTCCGCGGCGGCGCGGGCGGATCGTATAGCACCAAGTAAAAACCGCCACCGAAGTTGCAGGCCCTGGCGGGCGCGGCGCAAGCCGCCCGCCAGGGCTTTTTTTTGGGGGGCGTAGGGTTCAAACGCGCAGAACCCCGCATTCGTTGCAAACAAATCCGACGCCCACGATTAGTCGCGTCCGCAGACGCGCGCGGGCGGAAAATCAATGATCAAAACGACAATATCAAAACGACAATGATCAATGATCAAAAAAAGGACCTGCGCGCACCGTTGCCCGCCATGAAACTTTCGTGCCCTGACCAGCTGCCACGCGCCCGTCGCGGCCCGGCGGCCGGCGCGGGCGGCTAACAGTTCGGGTCACGGGTTTGAATTTTGATGCCGTGCGCGTTCGTATGTACATTACTTCACTCCGCTGGGCGGCTTTGCGCGGGCCGTCTGCTCCCGCTGGAAACGTTCGGCCAATTCGTGCAGGTAGCCAAAGGAATAAATGCCCGAGGCATGTTTATCGGA
>JAJZCU010000182.1 GCA_021828935.1 Planctomycetota bacterium
CGCGTGCTGACCGGCGGATCATTTGCACATTACGCTGGGCCATGTGGGCAATGCGCTGTCCGACCAACGCCGGCTGGTTCTTTGCGCCACGGGCCCAATATCCGCAGTATTGTTAAACACCGTGCGCCGATTTTTGGAAAGGACTCCCGCGCGGGAAACCCAGGACAAACACATGGACAATAGTTAGCCCAAACCTCGTCGGCGCGGCCCGCGGCCGGGGCCGCCCGCTGCGGCGCCACGGCGGGCATTCTGCCGCGGGCGCCCGCCAAATTGGCCCGCAAAAATATGCACGGAGCGCCTTCAACGCCGCCGACAACGCCAAAACGCCGGCGATTGCCGCTTCGGCGCTGATGGGCGGCGGCCGATGGCTTACCGCAGGCGGTCCAAAATTGCGCTGGTCATTTCTGAACATTTTGATTTTCCGCCCAAGTCCCCGGTCAGCACGCGGCCTTCGTCCAGCACGGCGTACACCGCGGCGTCAATGGCGTGGGCCTCGGCCTGCAAACCAAACGTATAGCGCAGCATCATGGCGACGGTGAGAATTGTTCCGGCGGGGTTGGCGAGATTTTTCCCGGCAATATCCGGGGCGCTGCCGTGAATTGGTTCATAAAATGGGGTGGCGCCTTTGCCGCTGGAGTCCGCGTCGCCCAGACAGGCCGAGGGCACCATGCCGATGGACCCGGCCAGCATGGATGCTTCATCGCTTAAAATGTCGCCGAAGGTGTTTTCGGTGACGATCACGTCCATTTCGGCGGGGCGGCGGATGAGTTGCATGGAGGCGTTATCAACATACATGTGTTCCAATTGTACATCAGGATATTCGCGGCCCATGGCAATGGCGTTCTCCCGCCACAGTTGGCTGGTGGCCAGAATGTTGGCCTTGTCCACGCTTAACAAGCGGCGGCGGCGTTTGCGGGCAGTTTCAAAGCCCACGCGTAAAATGCGTCGGACTTCCATTTCGCTGTAGACCATGGTGTCCACGGCGTGGCGGTTGGGCGATTGACCCGAGATGCCCTGGGGCTGGCCGTAATACAGGCCGCCGGTGAGCTCGCGGATGATCATGATGTCAATGCCGCCGGCAATATATTCATCTTTTAATGGACAGCGGGGCGCCAGGCCACGGGGCAGGAAGATGTGCCGCAGATTGGCAAACAATCCCTTGCGCAGTTCCAGCAGGGCAACGCGTTCGGGCCGTTCTTGCAGAGGAAGCGTTTTATCGCGATCGGGCAGGCCCACGGCGCCAAATAAAATGGCCTGATTGCGGTTGCAGACGGCGCGGGTTTGTTCCGGCAGGGCTTGGCCGCATTTGTCAAGGGCGGCCCAGCCTACGTCGGCATGTTCAGCGTGTATAACATGCCCGAACTTCACAGCCACCGCATCCAGCACGCGCATGCCAGCGCCGACAACTTCTCCGCCGATGCCATCGCCGGCGAGCACTGCAATATGCAAATCCATGGCGTTTATTCTCCAATTGTTATTAGCATGGCCATCGCAGGGGCGACTTTAGGCCGGGGTTTTCGCCGCACTGCCGCCCTTTACAGCCTTGGCCTGCAGTTGGGCATCAATAAATTCCTGAATGTCGCCGTCGAGAATGCGTTCGGGCTGGAAGACTTCATGGCCCGTGCGGTGATCCTTCACGCGGCGATCGTCAAGAACGTAGCTGCGGATTTGTGAACCGAAGGCAATCTCGCCCTTTTCGCCGTAAATTTGGGCCAGTTCCGCGTCGCGCTTCGCTTCTTCCAGTTTTTGTAATTTGGATTTAATAAGGTCCAGAGCCAAGGCCCGGTTTTGCACCTGCGAACGTTCGCTGGTACACACCACCTGCAAGCCCGTGGGCTTGTGCGTGATACGAATGGCGGACGCAACCTTGTTCACATTCTGCCCGCCCGGACCGCTGGCCCGCACGAAGGCGATGATTTCAAGATCGGCGTCGGGCACTTCAAGTTCGGCATCGCTGTTGGCGAACACGGGCGTGACATCGACGCTGGCGAAACTGGTGTGGCGCCGGGCGTTGGCGTCAAATGGGCTTACGCGCACCAGGCGATGCACGCCCACTTCACAATTCATGTTGCCCGTGGCATAGTCGCCCTTCACCACCAACGTCACGCTGCGCACGCCGGCCTGTTCGCCGTCCACACGGTCAACCTCGGAGACATCCCAGCCTTTTTTCTCAAAATATCGCAGGTACATGCGGAACAGCATGGAAGCCCAATCGCAGGCCTCGGTGCCCCCCGCGCCGGCGTGAATTTGCACATAACAATCGGAGGCGTCGTGCGGGCCATTGTACAGGGCCTGCATCTCCACGTTTTTAAAGGCTTTTTCCTGTTGGGCCAGCAGGGCGTCGGCTTCCTCAAGCATGGCGGCGTCGTTGGCCTCGTTGCCCAGTTCCATCATGGCGCGCACGTCCGCCATGGCCGCTTGAACCTGCAGATACGGGTCGAGGGCGGATTTAAGCACTTTTAATTCGCGGATGGTTTTTTGGGCGGCTTCCTGATTGTTCCAGAAGCCTTCGCCATTCATGCGCGCTTCAAGTTCGGCCAGGCGCCGGGTTTTCACGGGCGCGTCAAAGAGAGTCGCGAATGTTGTGCATTCGCGCCTCAAGAGCGTCGATCATTTGCTGTAGATTATCGCGTGGCATTTGGTCTCCAAGTTAAGTCTGCCGCCCGTTGGCCGCAGTGCTGTCTTATACCGCTTTTGGCGTGCGGGAACAAAGGGGCTTCCGTTTTGTTCGCTGCTGGTGGCTTGTTGTCACGGTGCATTGTTTGTGCCGCTGCCTTCCAGGCGCCGCAGTTCGCTCTGGGCCATGTCTTTTTGTGCGGGGTCATGCAGGCGGGGGATGACCTTGCGGAGCAACTCCATGGCCCGCTGCGGCTGCGGCTGGTAGTGGGCGTACAGCAGGCCCAGCATCAGTTGCACCTGCTCGCTCTGTGGACCATCGACATAATATTTTAAGTATGTTTCATAGGCGCCCGCCGCATCGTCGTACTGCCGGTCGTGCATAAGTTGATTAGATACATCCAGTTGACCCTGTGCCGGCAGGACTTGATTGGCGTCCAGACCGCGCAGTTCCAAGTACTTGCGCGCGGCGGTGGGCACGTCATGGTTGCGTAAGAGCTCCGAAATTTCGCCGCGCAGGGCTGAAATGGCTGGAGACACCGCCGAGGGGGCCGCGGGAAGTTGCCGTTTGGGCGCCTTGGGCGCATAAGATGTGGTCGCGGCGCCGCCGCCGTTTTGGAACGGATTATAACCTTGGGTGACCAGGGCCTCGTAGCGGCGGCGACGGCGCCAGCGCTGCAGCATGGCCAGTAGATCATAATGATCGCGTTGCACCAGGCCGGTGGCCAGCAACAGCACGCCCACCAGAAAGCCAAAGAACATTCCGGTGATGTGGGCCCAATGGGCTACGTTATCTTTAAACCAATATTGCTGGGCGAAATTCAAGATTAATTCCGCCAGGATGAAATACATGCTGGAAATTTCCACCAGGTAAAACCACAGCCACACGCGAATGTTCGTCACCGGCAGAAGCACGAAAAACAATCCTGTCACGGCGCTAATTGACCCCGACGCCCCCAACGTGGGGTGGTGCGACGTGAGCACCTGCCCAATACCGGCGACTATCCCCCCGGCGATGTAGACCAGCAAATATGGAAAATTGCCAATCTTGTCATTTAAGTTATTGCCAAAGACCCACAAAAACAGCATGTTGCCGAAAATGTGCCAGAAACCCTCGTGCAGAAATTGGTAGGTAATAAACTGCCGAACGTGAATATGCCGCGGGTGCAGCATGTAGCGGCCCCATCCGGGGGCCAGGCCCATGCCGAACAGCGGGCTGCCCTTGTGGCTTAGGAAGTAGACGATGACATTGGCCACGATCAGGGCGATGTTCATGTAGGGTACGCGCCGTTGGGGGGCATCGGTGCCGATTGGAAACATGAATTCCTCATTTGGCGGGGCGCGGCCGCGGGGGTCGAAATGACGCATTATTAAAGGGCGGGGCGATTGGGTCAAACGGCGTGGGCGCCAGCGGCGTGAGCGTTCGCAATTCACCGGGATAATTTTTTGGATTCCGCTCATTCCTCTCTGGATGCCTCGGCGTTGAGTGCCTATCATGTGAAACTTGTCATTTTGCGGAGATGCTCAGCCATGCCCACCGATCCCGGCTTGTATCGTCGACCGCTGGTTGATTCGCGGGGTGATCAACCAGTTGGCGAATTTGCGGCTTTGTCAGAACCTCCGGCGGGGGTTTCGCGACGTAATTTTATGCGTTTGGCCGCGGCCGCCGGCGCAGCGGCGACCCTGGCGGGGCGCCACGACTTGGCGCGTGGTTCGATGCGTGGCGAAACCGTGGAATCGTCGGCGGTCGAAGCATCGGGCCGTGCGACTTCAGCAAACGTTTCGAAGGGTCCGGCGATGAAACCCGAACGCACGCACGTCACATTAAATGTTAACGGCCGCGGCGTTCCCATGGCCATTGACGCCCGCGTAACGCTGCTGGATGCGTTGCGTGATTACGCCGATCTGCCGGGCACGAAAAAGGGGTGTGACCATGGCCAATGCGGCGCCTGCACGGTGCTGGTCAATGGCCGACGGGTGAATTCGTGCCTTACGCTGGCGGTGATGCACACGGGAGACCACATTACCACCATTGAAGGATTGGCCACCGGCGAAAAGCTGCACCCCATGCAGCAGGCATTTCTGGAACATGACGGTTTTCAATGCGGCTATTGCACGCCGGGGCAGATTTGCTCGGCCATCGGGCTGGTGCATGAGGGGCACGCCAAATCTGATGAATCGATCCGGGAGCAAATGTCGGGCAATATTTGCCGGTGCGGGGCATATCCCAACATTGTGGCGGCGGTGCGGCAGGTCCTGGACCACCGGGGCGCGCACGCCTAATTTTTAATAAAACCTCGGCCAATTGGAGCCGTTTGGAGCCTTGGTATGCATCCATTTTCTTACGTAACCGTCACCCGGGCCGGGCAGGCCATTGATGCGGCGGGGGGCCGCGCCCAGTCCAGTTTCGTTGCCGGTGGCACCACGCTGCTGGATTTAATGAAGCTGAACGTGGAAACGCCCCGCGAATTAATTGACATTAACAAAGTGCCGCTGGACAAGATTGAACATGCGCCCGGCGGCGGCCTGCGCATCGGCGCCATGGTGCGCAACAGCGACCTGGCCTGGCATGCGCTGGTGCGCGAACAGTATCCGGTGCTCTCCGAAGCGCTGCTTTCCGGCGCTTCCCCCCAGCTGCGCAACATGGCCACCACCGGCGGAAATCTGCTTCAAAAAACCCGCTGTTATTATTTCCGCGATACCCACTGTGCCTGCAACATGCGTCAGCGGGGTTCGGGCTGTTCTGCCATCGGCGGGTACAATCGCATCCACGCGGTGCTGGGAACCAGCGACCAGTGCATTGCCACGCATCCCTCGGACATGTGCGTGGCGCTGATGGCCCTGGGC
>JAJZCU010000183.1 GCA_021828935.1 Planctomycetota bacterium
CACCGCGTCGCGCACGGAACCGGCCGAGGCCAAAATCAACTGGCTCTGGTCGTACCAATTTGCAATGCGAATTCCCGGCGGCAACGTTTTTTCAAACCTGGCCAGCTTGCGTTTGATTCCATTGGCAATTTGGACGGTGTTCCCATTGGGTTGCTGAAACACCTGCATGAGTACGGCGTCGCGGCCGTCGGCGGTGACGCGCACCCACTGCGGCACGGTGGCGCGGCGGACGATAGCCACGTTGTCCAGTCGCACGATGCCGTTGGTTCCAGAACGTAACACCGTGTCGCTGATTTGGTTTAAGGTGGTGAATCGCGTGTCGGAAAGAATCAGATACAACTTGTCGTGGTCCTGCATCTTTCCCACGGCTGTTAAGATATTACTGGCCGAAAGGGCCCGCGCCACGGTGTTGAGGGTCATGCCGAACGATTGCAATTTGGCCGGGTCCACTTCCACGCGGTATTCGCGCACTTTGCCCCCCTGCACGTCCACCCGCGCCACGCCCGGCACGGTGGAAAGCAGCGGCCGCAAACGGTATTGCGCAATGTAGCGCAATTGCACCAGCGAATGGGTGCGTGAGGTGAGACTGTAGGCCATCACCGGGTCCACCGTAGGGTCCATGCGCTTCACGCGAAACGTTGTGCCTGTGGGCAGGCGCGGCAGAATGCTGTTCACTTCGGCTTCCACCTGCAACAACGCATTGGTCATGTTGTGGCCCCAGCCGAAATTCACAAGAATTTCCGCGCTGCCCCGGCTGGTGGTTGACCGCACGGACTTCACGCCCGGTATCGCGCGCACTGCTTCTTCCAACGGGTACGTCACGTCCACCGCCATGCGTTGCGCAGGCCGATCTCCGGCGTTCACCGTTACGTCCACGCGCGGGAAGCTGACGTTGGGAAACAACGCCACCGGCAGCTTGAACGCGCTGGCGGCGCCGGCCAATGCCAGCACCGCAATTAAAAACAGCACCGAGCGCGTGTGCTCGTGAATCCAGTTCGAAAAGTTCATCGACCCTTTTCCATTTGAACGGCCATGCCGTTGGTTAATTCATAATTTCCGGCGATGACCACCGGCATGCCCGTTTTCAAGCCATGCCCGATGACCTCCACGCCGTGGTCGTTCCGCAGGCCCAGCCGCACCACATGCCGCACGGCATGGCCCTTGGAGATTGTATAAAGCACCCAGGCGCCGCCTGAAGGCAAGACCGCCTTTCGCGGGACAACCAACGCTTTTTTCCGGGCAATCACCACCGAACCGCGAACGTAGCCGTTTAATATCAGCGGAACCTTGCGCGGCACCGACACATACACGTTCACCAGACGCGTGTCCGGATTCACGCGGCGGGTAATTAAGCGAATATGCCCCATGAAACTGTTGGACAGCGCCTGATTTACCGGGGCCAGTCGTATCGCTTCCCCGGTTTGAATCTGTTTTACGTAGGCCGGCTCAACGCCCAATTGCGCCTCAATATGATGCCCGGAGACGATTTCCAACAGTGGACTTCCCGCAGCCACGATCTGCCCGGTCTGTACGTTAATTTTGGAAACCACGCCATCGGTTGACGCCATGAGCGGCTTGGTTAATCCGCCGCCCTGAGCCTGCAAACTTTCCAGCTGCAGTTCCGCCAACTGCACGGCCTGCTGCGCCCGCAGCACGCGCCGCTGGGTGGTCAGCTTCAATTGAAAGCGCTGCTGAACCTGCGCCAAATTTTTTCCGGCGGCAATGGCGGCGTTACGCGCTTCCGCCAGTTTCAGCCGGGCCAGCGGACTGGGCGCCACGCGGATTAAATCCTCGCCCTGAACCACCGGCTGTCCCGCCGATACCAGCACGCGCGTGATCTTGGTTTGAATGGGCACTGACACGGTACGAATTTCACTGGCCTTGGGCACCACCGTGCCGTAGGCCGTGACCGTTTCAGAAATCATACGCCGGACCAGGGCAACCGTCCGCACCCGTTCAACCACCCCGCGCGTGACGGCTCTTCCGCCACTGCGGTTTAACAGCGCCTGTTGGGCCGCCACCGCCGCGCGGCTTCGGCCGTAACGGTAGGCGAACACGCCCGTGCCGGCCACCACCAGCCCCACAATTATTATCAATATTAAAATTTTTAGCAGGCGTTTCATTCATGGGTCTCCGAGGAATCAGCCACGCGCGGCGCCTTGAACGCAGCCTGGGGCGAAAGGTACTCGCCGGCGGCGAGGTCCAGCGCAATTAAGTTATTGGCCAACAGCCCCTTTAGACGGATCAAGGCGATGCCGCTGTTCTCCAGGTTAATCCGGGCCGTGTAATAACTTAGTACATCCACATTGCCGTGGTTCAGTGCCACGCGATACGTGTTGACCAGGTTGCGCAGGGCGGGAATGGCCTGTCGCGCGGCCGCTATCTGCGCCGCCAACGCCTGAATGTTCACGTAAGCGCGGGCGATGGCGGCGCGGGCGCCGAAAACGCGGGCCACATAATCATCATACAAAATGCGCCGCGTGGCGCGGTCCCGCGCAATGTAGCCCTGGTTGCGGTCAAAAATCGGCAGGTCGACGGTGACTCCAAAGCCCGCGCTGTGAACGTTGGTGTTGTCGCTGCCCTGGGCAAAGCCCACGTTCACCTGCGGAAATTGGGCCAGCACCGCGGCCCGCAATTGTTCCTGCGAACTTTTATACCCCTGTTTTAATGCCAGAAAATCCAGCCGCCGCGCCGTCACCCCGCGCAGCAGGCTTTCTTCCGGCGGCAGCGTCACCGCCGATGGCAGCGTTAAATTCCTGCGAACCCGGACCGCCGCATTCGGCGGCAACCCCAAAATCGCCCGCAGGGCCACCAGACTTTCCGCCACCACCTGCCTGAACCGCAACACCCGGCCCGTGGCCACCTGACTGGCCGTATCCGCCGCGGCTAAGTCCAGCGCCGTCATTTGCCCCAACCGCACCGCGCGGCGCACCAGCAAATAATTCGTGCGCAGCCGCCGCTGGATGCGCACTGCCCGTGCCAGTTCCATCTGCCCCGCCGCCAAATTGTAAACATCCTGCCGCGCGGCCTGAGCCACCAGCCATTCGCGCCAGGCAATGTCCAGGTTGATCTGTCGGCTGTCGGCCCGGGCCGATGCCAGCCGGGCGCCGCGCGTTAGCAACTGCCGGATGTTCCAGCTTAGGCCAATGCCATAGGCGGTATACGTATCCAACGTGTTGCCGCCGGTGACGAAATCCATGTTGCTGCTAAGCTGCGGGTTCGGCAGAATGCCCGCCTGTATAATCTGCGCCCGGCCCAGGGCAATACGCGCCCGCTGGGCCCGCAACTCAGGATTAATTAATACCGCGATCAGCGCCGCTTCATCGGGCGTTAATCCGCGCCCGGGCGCCAGGCGCACGGGCGGCAGCTGAGCGTGTGGAATACGTCTGGCGTCCGCCTCCAGGGCCTTCCACGCCGGCGCAGCCAGCCGACGATGCACGCCTCGGCGCGTCAGCGGACGGTCGTGGTATGCGGCGCAACCCGCCACGGGAAGCAGGGTCGCCAGCGCCGCCATGCCCAGAAAAAATCTTCTACCGCCGCTCATTGGAACCATTGTTCAACGTCACCTTCACCGTAAAAACGCCAGCATTGCTTATTTCCGCGGCAACGCCCCCGCCCAAAGATTGCATCACCCGTTTCACCAGCGCCAAACCCAGCCCTGCGTGCAAACCATCGGCACTGCGGGCGGCGTCGCCACGCCAAAATCGGTCAAAAACCTTCTCTGCTTCTTCCGGAGCAACGGCGCTGCCGCTGTTGCTCACCGACAGAACCGCAGACCCGCTTTCACACCGGGTGTCCACCAGCACCCGTCCTCCGGTATCGGCATAATTTGTGGCGTTGTCAAAAAGGTTATGCAACACCAAACGCAATTTTTCACGGTCCGTTAACGCGATGCACGGCCCTTCCGACGGCCATATATCAGCCAAGCCCCGCTCCCGGGCGCGATCCGCAAACGGCGGCCAGCATTCGCGGGCTAAATCCGCCAGATCCACCGGCTCCAACAACACCTGCAATTGCCCCGCTTCCGCCCTCGCCATGGTTAATAAATTATCAACCATCGCATGCATCCGCCCCACCATTTGCAGGCACGCGGCAATGGCTTGTTGATATTCGGCGGTTTTTCGCGGACGCGTGGCGCACACCTCCAAAGTCGTCCGCAGCCCCGCCAACGGCGTACGCAATTCGTGCGCCACGTCCGCAGTAAACGCCTTCTCACGCAACACCGTGGCTTCCAGCCGATCCAATAAATCATTCAAACGTTGTACCACCGGCCGCAGTTCGGTCGGACCCTCTTCCAGCGCCAAGCGCTTTCCCAGCCCGGAAGTATCCAACGCCGCGATGTGGGCCGCCAGTTGGTTCACCGGCAGAAGCGCGCGGCTGACGGTAAAACTTAAAACCACCGCCGCCAGCGCCAAGGCCGCGACACATAAGATGATAATCCAATCCTGTATGTCGCCCAACGTTTCAGCAATCGGCGCCATCGGCCCCGCGGCCGCCACAATAATGCGCTCCGGTTTTGGCCGCCAACTGTCGCGCATGTGATGCCGGCCATGCTTTGGTGAATGGTCCGGGTCGTGGACATTGTGACCTTGGTCATTATCATGGCCGCGATCGCGATCGTGATCGTGGTCTTTATCGTGGCCGTGATCATGCTCATGGTCCACATCCACCCGCGGAAACACCGCAATGGCCACTTCCAAACCCCACCTTCCATCGGGCAGCCGCGCGAACCCGCTTTGTGCATGCCCCCCATGCGGACGCAGCGCGGGCAAATTCGCGCGCCCCAATGTCTGCGACCGCACCTGCGGCTGGCCACGTCCCCATATTTCATAATATTCGGCGCGGCGGCGGCGTATAAATTGCGGCATGTTGCCTTTGTGCATTTCAATGATAATGCGATGGCGGGCGTGCTGTTCGGTCATGGAAGCCAGCGCCTGGGCCTGCGTGCGCAAGGCCTTCCGGTATTCCATAATTACCGCGTGGCGCAGCACCGTATACAGCGTGAATCCCAGCGCTGTAAGCACCAGCGCAATGCCCAACGTACATCCCAATAATAAACGTAATCGCAAGGAACGCATCGGGCGGAAATTATTCTCCTGGTCTTATTTTTAGGGGCGGCGAACTTTTTCAGGACGGATTGGCAATTCTGTTGCGCCCAGGGTGCAAGCTTCTTCTCATTCGCCCGGCGGCATTTCCGCCACGGTATAGCCATGCCCGCGCCGCGTGTGAATCAAGCGCCGCCATTGGGGCCGCTCCACCTTTTTCCGCAGCAAACCCACATACACATCAATGACATTGCTCTGGGCATTGGAATGCAGTTCATACACATGCTCCCAAATTTCCTGCCGGGTTACCAGGCGCCCTTTCCGTAACATTAAAAATTCCAGCAGCGCGTACTCCCGCGCGCTTAAAAAGATATCCATTCCCGCCCGGCGGGCCACGCGCCGTGCGGTGTCCA
>JAJZCU010000184.1 GCA_021828935.1 Planctomycetota bacterium
ATCGCAAATTCCGACGATAATTGCGCCAGCGTCCGATCCCCACGCAAGGCCGCCAACGCCACCTTCGTCTTGAATTCCGCCGAATGCGCGCGTCTTATCTGTCCCATAATATTTTCCTTACATGTACCTATAACAACTAACCTGAAACTTACACCTTACATGCGCGCTTGAATTATTGGGAGCATTATAGGTCCAGCGCGGTGCGCGATGTGGACGTACAGGTAATCGCCCCGTCGCGCCCAAAAAAATTGCCACACCCGAGGTTACTGCTCGCTGCGCGGCGGTCTTTCCTATATTATGCACGGCGTCCGCTATTATGCACGGCGCCCGCGGAGCGATGGGCACTTGATCTTTCGCACTGCCGCGGCCCCCCAATTTTTTGTACACCCGCGGCCGGAGGTAATTCAATCGGCTGGACGGTACATACCATGAGTCGGAAGGTGCGAGGCCCCAATGTTTGAAATTGATCAAAGTTTAGCGTCGAGGAAAGCCGAAGTTTTGTGCTATTTTCGTGAGCGTGCCGCAGAGTCCTTAGAAGATATTCGCCTGCGGTACTCGCTGGCCGAGCGTAAAAAGCTCGCCGCCGCAATGAGCCGCGCCATCACAGAGGCGCGGCTCAGCGTAATAGGGGTGTTACTGCGAGTTGCTGCTGAGGAACGCTGGAGAAGCGAGCAGATTCTTAGCGGCGTCCTCTTGCTCACATACGCAAGTTATGTTTCCATGATCGAATGCAGGAACGACATTTGGCCATACGATTACATGAGTTTTTCGCGCCGGGTTGGCGAGCTATGGGAGCCGTTTTGCGTCTTGTGTTTCCAACATTCGGCCACGCCCTTGAGATTCTTCATCCCGCCAACATTTGCCGAAATAAAGCGGCTGCTTTCACGAGAAATGATGCGGTACATTGCCGATTTGGGCATCACCCCTGAGCAGAAAAACCAACTCGCCCGATACTATGATAAGGTATGGGATATGGTCGGCGCGGGGGCGGTCAAGATGTCTCTTGATTCGCATTTTGAACACGATGGTCGCAAAATTAATATTGATTTTAAGAGCGGGTTCGGTTCAAACGAGAAAGGAAATACAAACCGGCTCCTTCTGGTCGCAACGATCTATAGAAATTTAGATCCGAGCTACCGTTCTGTTTTGCTGGTGCGGTCTCCCTTGGAATCTAATAACAGTTATTTTAAAATACTACAATCGTCAGGCGTATGGGAGGCGCGCTGCGGCGCCGATGCGTACAAGGCAATATGCGATTTTACAGGCTTCGAGTTGGGCGTTTGGATTAAAGAGAACGTCGACTGGCGTGGGGATTTTAGGCAGGACACCGCAGCTTATCTGAAAGATAATGATTTATTCGCGTACCTAGAATGGTGAAACCATCAATGGAACATATTTATCGTTCTTATTACACCAACTGCCCGGCGATTGTTAACTACATGGTGGCACGTTTGCGGCTTGAGGAGGGGCAGCGGGTCATGGAACCCTGCGCAGGCGGCGGCGCCTTTGTTGACGCGTTGCTCAGGGCACAAAACGGCATTGAAGTCGATAGTTACGACATCAATCCGGCTGCGGTAACTGAGCTTGTACGCAAACACGGGGCGAGGGAAGGCGCCAGCGTCCATTGCGCCGACCCATTGACCGACCTAAAGCTCACGCTTTTGGCGAACGCGGGCGGGTGGTATGACCGCGTAATAGGCAATCCACCCTACGGGGGATGGCAGGAGCCACATAAACGGAAGGCGCTCCGGCGTATTTACCCCCGCCTCTATGTTAAAGAGACGTATTCGCTCTTCCTATATCGATGCGTCCGCCTCCTTAATGATGGTGGAGTTCTCTCGTTTATCATACCAGATACATATTTAACGCTTACCGCACACCAGTACCTGCGACATTTTCTCCTTACGGAAACGTGCATTGACGAAATTCTGCTATTTCCATCATCGTTCTTTCCCGGCGTTGCATTCGGCTACTCAAAACTCTCGATCATTACCCTTAGGCGATGTGCTAATGCGATATCGTGCCGCGAGAACCGATTTCGAGTGATTTCAGGCTTTCAAAAAGTTGAGCAATTAGGCTCAGACGATTTAAGCCATTTATCTACACAAGTGTTGACCCAGGACGAGGTTATTCATAACATTGATCATGCGTTTTTTGTAAACGACAATCCCGCTGTCGGGCAGTTGATCAACCGCTGCGAGCAGCGGGTGGGTGATGTTGCCAGCTGCGTCACCGGCCTTTATACGGGTGACGACAAGGCATTTCTGCGAAGAGGATCGCTGAAAGTCCGCCCTGGATCCGCTTACGCCGTCGTCCGTAGCGACGAGGTCTATCTTACGCCCGACGGCGCGAACCCGCCTTTGGAGGGCTTGGAAGGACCGAAAAGATTCATACCGATTGTGAAGGGCGGCGCCGCCAGATTCCGGAAGGCGGACTCATGGTTTTTGGATTGGGGACAGGCTGCGGTTGACACGTATAAACACAGCAGCCGCGGACGGTTCCAGAACTCCCGGTTTTATTTCAAGACCGGGATAGCCGTTCCGATGGTCTCCTCCTCGCGAGTCACGGCATGGCTCCTTGAGGGCCGGCTGTTCGACCAATCAATTGTCGGGATTTTTCCCCAGGATCCTCATTTATTATATTATCTGATGGCCTTCTTCAACTCGGCCACATGTAATCGGTTGATAAGGACAATTAACCCTTCGGCAAACAATTCCGCTAATTACCTCAAAAAAATTCCGTTTGTCGTGCCGCCGCCTGAAATTCTTGCCCGCGTCGACGGGATAGTGAAAGGCGTACTTGAATCTGACTCTAACTTCCAACTGAAAGTTTGCGAGGCCCAGCCGTTAATTGATGACATCTTCGAATGCGTGTACGGCGTATAAGCTGCTTACGATCGCAGCGGCACAGGTTTCCGCCACGGCTAGATTAGACCCAACAGGGTTTTGCCAGTGCTCATTGGCGCTTTCTCAGCCCGATTTTCGCAGCTTCAGGCCATTTTTCCATAATTATCGCAGGCCTCGGAAAAATTGCCGCACCCGCCAGCAATCGATTATTCGTTGAAATGCCCGTTCAACGATCAACTTCGCGTCATAAACGCCGCGGCTGCATTTGACACTTCCGCCATCCACTTGTACTTTCCATGGTTTCTCACGCCCAGGAAACGTGCCATGCGCCGCGAGGAAACAACAGCTATTACCGCCGCGGTGCTCGCGGCTGAATTGGGTGGAGAGGTTGTCGGTCCCGGCGACCGGGTGCTGCGTTCTTGCGCCAGCCTGCAGAAGGCCGGACCTGATCAACTCAGTTTTGTGGCCAATCAAAAATACGCCAAAGATCTGGCCACCACGCAGGCCGCCGCTGTGATCGTCAGCCCCAACGTGACGCCCGAATCATTGGATCGGCGCGCGGACTCGCCGCTGGCGCTTATCCGATGTGCGGACCCGTACTTTGCGTTTCGGCAGGCGGTGGTGAAATTGCACGGGTTCCGCCCGGCGCCACCCGCGGGAATTTCCCCGGGCGCCCATGTCGATGCCTCCGCCAAAATTGGGCACAATGTGACCATTGGACCGTCCGCGGTCATCGGGGCGAATGTCCGCATCGGCGACGATTGCGTTATTCACGCCAACGCCACCATCCTTTCCGGCGCCACGCTGGGCAATGGCTGCGTGGTCCATCCCAGTTGCGTTATTTACGAAGAATGTGTGCTGGGCCATCGCGTAATCCTGCAGGCGGGGGCGGTGATCGGCAATGATGGCTATGGCTTTGCCACGCATGGCGGAATTCATCACAAAATACCGCAGGTGGGCCGGGTGATTTTGGAGGATGATGTGGAAGTGGGCGCCAACACCGTGGTGGAGCGGGCGGTGTTGGAACTGACGGTCATCGGCCAGGGGACAAAATTGGGCAATTCGGTGGTGATCGGCCACAATTGCATCATCGGGCAGCATAATTTGTTGGTAAGCCAGGTGGGCATCGCCGGCAGCACCACCACGGGGCGGTACGTGGTGATGGCGGGGCAGGTGGGCGTGGCGGGGCATTTGCACATTGGAGACCAGGTGACAGTGGCGGCGCAAAGCGGGTTAATGCAGGATGTTCCGGACAAACAAACCATCGGCGGGGCGCCGGCCATGGAAGTCCGCCGGGCGCGAAAGGTGTACATGCACTTCATGCAACTGCCGGAATTGGCGGGCCGCATTCGGGCTTTGGAAGACCAGTTGGCCGAACTGCGCAAGTCTCTGCCCGTGTCGAAGGACGCGTGAGCGGGCCGCCGCCGCGTTGTTAAAATAAAAGATTGGTACACCCATGGCACAGTCCTTTATACCCGTGCGCGAAAACATCCAGCACATGCAGGGCTACGCGCCCGGTGAGCAGCCCACGGACCCCACCGTTATTAAGCTGAACACCAATGAAAACCCGTACCCGCCGTCGCCGCGCGTGCTGGAGGCCATTGCCGCCGTCACCGCCGACCAACTGCGCCGCTACCCCAGCCCGGATGCCCGCGTATTCCGCGAAGCGGCCGCGGAAGTGCATGGACTCACGCCCGAACACATTATTACCGTAAATGGCGGGGACGAACTGCTGGCCTACGCGGTGCGCGCCGCGGCCGCCGCCGGTGATGGCGTGGCCTACACCGTGCCCAGTTATTCGCTGTACCCGGTGCTGGCGGACATGCAGGGGGCGCGCCATGTACATGTTCGTTTTGCCATTGATAACGCCGACTGGCACATGCCTGAAGATGCCTTTGATCATCTGTCCGGCAAGGCCGGCATATTGCTTATTACCAATCCCAATGCCCCTTCCGGCACGCTGCTGTCCGAAGCGCTGCTGCGCCGCGCTCTGGAACGTTTTCGGGGCCTGGTGCTCGTTGATGAGGCTTATGTAAACTTCGCCCGGCGTGACGCCCTTTCACTGGTGCATGAATACGCCAATCTGCTGCTACTGCGCACCATGTCCAAGGGGTTTAGCCTGGCGGGCATCCGCTTTGGCTATGGCGTTGGTTCACCAAAGCTTATTAGCGAATTGCACAAGGTGCGTGATAGCTACCCCTGCGATGCGGTTTCTATCGCCGCCGCCACCGCCGCGCTAAAAGACTTGCCCTACGCCGCTTCCACTTGGGAACTTATCAAAACCGGCCGCGGGCGGGTGGCCGCGGAACTTAAGGAAATGGGCTTTACGCTGCCGGAAAGCCAGACCAATTTTGTGCTGGCCTATGTGCCGGAAGGCCATGACGCGGCGCACCTGTATGAGGGCTTGAAACAGCGCCACATCCTGGTCCGTTATTTCCGGCTGCCGCATTTAACCAACGCCCTGCGCATCACCATCGGCACGCCGCAGCAGAATAATAGATTGTTAGAGGAATTAAAGGCCCTGACGGGGCGGTAACATCGCGCCTGCACGGCGCCGCCCCGTTCCGCGTTCACGCGGCCAGCCGCTCTTTCCCTGCCG
>JAJZCU010000185.1 GCA_021828935.1 Planctomycetota bacterium
GTAAGACCGGCCATGGGCTCCGTGAAAATTCCCGGGCTTTGCCAAAGGTTGACAAGAACTTCGCATTTCCATTGGTTTCCCGGAATGTTCCGCGCTTGCCAGACGCCAAACTGCGATACCGAAACCGCGAACAGCTTGTCAAAACACCATGGATGCCCGGGCCCCGCCGCAACCGGATACGGACCGAGGCGCAAACCCGAATAACGTTGCTTGGCTTCCGGCGAATAACCCGTTTGCACAAACAACCGGTGCATCGCAAGCCAAAATGGCACGCCAACCAAATGGTCGCTGACGAAACTTCTCCCCGGTGCCCCCATCGCAGGAACCGTCCAACTATTAAAGTGTATCGGACCGACCCCCGCCTGCTGGCAAACCGACCGAATCGCATCCTTTGCGGCCATGCGAGTGCCAACCAGCGTCACCAGAGTGTCGTGTAGCTTAAAGCTGGACGGACCGCGCAGCTTTTTTTCAAATGCGGCCACTTGTTTTTCAACCCCAGCCGGCAATCGGATGCCCCGCCAAACCGCAACGCCGAGCAGCAAGATGGTGCCGCCGACCACCAGCAAAGCCATCCTTTGCCAGGGTTTCAAGCGCCGCGCGCTGACTTCGGAAGTCCCATGGATGGCCGGCGTCTTTGTCGGCGGGTTGACTCTGGGCTGCGGATCGACAATCTTTCGCGCGATATCGTGGGCCGGCTCCTCTGGCGCCGCCGATGCACCGAACGCTGAGTTCGTCGGGAACCCGCCGCCGACCGGCGCCGCACCCTCGCGGCCACCCATGCACTGCTGAATCCAGCACGCCGCACAGGTATAGTTTCCGTTTTGATCCTTCGTGCGCTTTCGACCAGCTACGTCCGTATCGCAGACGCAACAGCGCTTTTCGGCGCCCGCCGGTTTTGAAACCATGAATCCGCACTTCGGACAATGCCGGGGCCATATGCTTGGGGAACCCGGCACCCCAATCGCCGCGGCACATTTTGGACATTTCGTGGAAACGGTCATGGAAATTCCGTCCCTTCGCATAGCGGCAGCGCGGTCGTGGACGACCTGGGCGTTTCCGCCTAACGCCATTCCAGTTTGGACTTGCTCGTACCGACAAACTAGACGCATTGATAACTATACCCGGAAAGCGTTCTGCCGCAAGAAATGATAGCCCCAACCGAAAGGCGCGACGGATCGGGCAAACTGACGTGCCTATCGCCGCCGGGCGGTCGGCAGGCTGGTTCAGTGACGTTGAGTCCGCTTCCCGCATTGCGTCGCAGGAATGTCAAACGCCCCGGCTCTTACCGAGCCTACCGCACGTCCTATAAGAAAATTTAGTAAAATTTACCGGATTTATTTGCCCGCCCTGATTTCACGGGGTACAGTTCGTTTGTTCAGCCATGGCGACGTCGGTGATGTCGCGGCGTTCGAACGTTTTGGCCTGTTAAAGGCCAGGTAAGGGAGATAGTTATGCGTTTTTTTTCGGCCGCTCTGGTTTCCGGCGCGGCGGTCATTGGGTTGGGAGCAACATTCGCCCATGCCAACATCATGGTGGCGCCCATTGCCCTGAACGATCCGACGGTTGGGGTGAGTCTGGCGTCCTTAATGTCGTCCAGTCAAGATATCCAGGTTGGCAACCTGCTGTTCAGCAACTTCCTGTTGAATGACGCCAGCGGTTATGCAATCCCCGCGGGATCAACAGAAACTCAAGTTCAGGCCGCCGCAAGCGGCATTACGGTTCAGGCGGCGCCCACCCCCCAACCGGGCCTGGCGTTCGGGTCGGCGTGGGATACTGCCGTCGGATCAAAGAGTGCAAGCGTGTCCTATACCGTTACCCCGATTTTGCCCAGCTTAATTCTTCAATCGTTTACGGCGGCCAGCAATGCAGTGGCCACCGGTGGCGCCGCGCACACCATCATCACAGAAACCATTTCATCCACCGCGGGATCCAGCCCGAATTTGGCCGCAGGGCTGACATTGGGCGCCGTCACGCTGGCCGAAAACACGCCGGGTCTTGCCAACTCCAATCAACTAAGCGCCACGCTGTCCGCGCCCGTGCCCGAACAAATTTTTGTTAAAGACAGCATTGGCGCGTATCAGACCGGCAGCACGGGCAACGCTTTTATTTCGCAGGTCCAGAATACCTTTGGCCCGCCGGTTCCCGAACCGGCGACCATGGTGCTGCTGATTGGCGGCGGGGCGCTGGCCCTGCTGCCCAGACGTCGCCGGGTTGCGGTACATGTCACGGCGTGAAATACGCCCCGAAAAGTAGCCTCGAAGGGACGACCGGCCGTCGGCGCACCAGCGCCCGCCGGCCGTCCCGAAGGGCCATGGTTGCGGGCTATTAATAAGGAACGTCGAATAAATACCTGTCGCAATCATTCCGGCTGGCGACCGATACGGTCCGCAGCGCGAAATGACGCTCGCTTCCATACCGCACGCGGAGCCCGGCGACACACTTTTTTTCCCCGGAAGCATGGCGCCGCACGGGCGAAGGAAAAAACGCTGAGGCCGTGAGAACGCTGGGAACGAACGGAGGGCGGCGATCATGGGGGATGGGCTTCCAGCGCACCGTAGTGTAGTGCCAATATGAAGATCAATTTGAATAATGCAATACGGGCGCATGATTTGGCGGCCAAGATGGCCGCCCCCCTTTTTATTCAAGCGCCGCCCCCCCACGCGTCTGGCCCGGCCGTCTCAGCGCCCTCCGCGCCTCAGCGTTTTATTCTATAAACTTCCATTAGGCCAATTGCGCCAGTTGATCATTCGGCGGTCTTAAACCCGCGCCGCCGCCGTGGCGTCAATGTTGCAAACATCCTGCGCGTCCGGCACGCTGCCCACACGCACGCCCGGACCGTCTTGCGCATAATAGCGTTCCAGTGCGGCGTTCCAATCGCGCTGGTTTTTGGCGTTGATAAACGCCCGCCACACCTCCGGACCGCACGGGTGCAACTTGGAATACTTAATGCCAATTTTCCGCATTTGCCGGCTGGCTGATTCTTCGCCATAAATCTGTACCGCCAGTGAAAAATGCTCCAGCAGCGCATCGCGCTGGGCGTAAACCGTGGGCGGTTCCGGAAGCGGATCGCCCCGGCACAGCGCGGCAAATTCAGAAAAAATCCACGGATTCCCAATGGCGCCCCGGGCAATCCAAACGCCGTCGACTCCGGTGTAACAGAGCATGCGCCGGGCGTCATCGGCCGTGAACACGTCGCCACTGCCAAACAGCACGGGCGCCGGATTATCCTGCTTTAATTTTCGCAGAAAGTCCCAATTCGCCCAGCCGGTGTATTTTTGTTCCACGGTGCGGCCATGCACCGCAATCGCGGAAAAATTCAACGCCACCGCCTCGTTAAACACCGCCGAAAACCAGTCCGCGGCCTGCGCGCTGTCATCCAGCGCCCGGCGCAGTTTTATCGTCAGCGGGCCCGGCACGGCGTCACGCACCTGCCGCATGATTTGCCGGGCCTGGTCCGGGTCGCTTAACAAGTATCCGCCGCGGCACCGGCCCATGACTTTCTTCACCGGGCAGGCAAAATTCAAATCCACCGCGTCAAAGCCCGCTTCCAGAACGATTTTCGCGGCGGCCGCCATCTCGTCGGCTTCGCTGCCGATGATCTGCCCCGCCGCGGGATGATCTTCATCGGACAGCACCAGCCCCTTTTCCCGGCCCCGGCCGCCGCTTAACAACACCCGATCCAACAGCGCTTCGGTAATGGCGTACGGGCAGCCGCGGCGGCGCGCCACGGTACGCATGGCCATGTCGCTGTATCCCGCCAGCCCCGCCTGCATGGCCGGCATTTTCAGCGGGAACGGCCCCACACGGCATGGGCGCGCTTCCGGCCGGGGCGGCGCGTGAACGCGGGCCCACGGATTATCTTTTACTTCACTAATTAAATAATTTGCCATTTTTGTCACTGGTACGAGGCCGTGGTTTTCAATGGATTTCGCCCGTATTAATCTTCACGTCTTCGCGCCGTTCGATCTTATCCACCGCCCCATCGCGGATCCAAAAAATGCGGTCGGAAATATCCAGCATTTTTAGATCATGCGTAGCGCTGATCACCGTGACGCCGCGCTCCAAATTCATCTCTTTTAACAAGGCAATAATTGCCTTGCCGGTGTTTAAGTCCAGATTTCCCGTGGGTTCATCCGCCAGAATAATGGCGGGATCATTGGCGAACGCCCGGGCGATTGCCACGCGCTGCTGCTGCCCGCCGGAAAGCTGCGATGGTTTGTTGTGAATGCGGTGCCCCAGTTCCACCCGCTCCAGAATGCCCTTGGCTTTTTCTCGGGAATCGGCGTCGCTCATGCCGGCAAACACCATTGGCAGCGCCACATTCTCAAGCGCTGTCATCACCGGAATCAAATTAAACGTTTGGAAAATGTACCCAATCTTTCGGCAGCGCAGCCAGGCCAGTTCCAGCGAATCCAACTGGGCAATATCCACTTCATCAATGAACACCTTGCCGGACGTGGGCTTGTCCAGGCCGCCGATGGCGTTAAACAGCGTGGACTTGCCGGAGCCGCTGGGCCCCATGATGGAAATGTATTCGCCGCGATAAATAATAACATTTACGCCCTTTAGCGCCTGCAGAGTCTGGTCGCCCATGCGGTATTCCTTGACCACTTCAATGGTGCGCACAATTTCTTCGCGCGATTCAACATTTTCCGGCAATCCCGTTGCCTGCACTTGCGTCATAGTTTCCTCGACAAACTTTCGCGCCGTTTATACTTCCACGCGCATGGCGTTGATTGGGTCCATGCGCGCCGCCTTCCAGGCCGGATACATCGCCGCCGCCGCCGTAATAATCACGCCAATGCCGGTCGAACAGCCTGCAATCAGCGGAATGCGGCCCCAGGGCAGGTAGGCCATGCCCGCCGCGCCGTACCGCGCCAACGCAATGCCCACGGCCAGCGTAAAGCCCATGGTCACGCCCGTGATCGTTCCCACCGCCCCCAAAAACACGCTTTCCAACAGGAATAACTTAAGAATGAATGAATCCAAGGCGCCCAGGCATTTCATTGTGCCAATCTCCCGGAACCGTTCCATGACGCTCATGAGCATCGCGTTGCTGATGCCCACCAGGCATACCAACAGCGACAAACTTAACAACCACACCACCCGCGCCGCTCCGCCCGTGGCCACCGGCGGCAGATGCTGGCTTTGCAGAACCGCGTTGTGAATCACCGGTTCGATGGCCCCGCTGGTCCACACGTCCATTAAAAATGCCATCGCCATGATGATGGTAATCAGCGTTAAAATGCTGCGGCCCAGACGAACGCGCAACGACCGCGCGGCAATTTCCACCGCTTTACGCAACGGAAGCTGCACCTGCTTTTGCACCACCACGGCGCCGGTCGACGGTCCGGCGCCGGGACGCAATCCTCCCGCTATTTAGATC
>JAJZCU010000186.1 GCA_021828935.1 Planctomycetota bacterium
CTGCCTGGCGGCGGCGTAAGCGTGCTGCGGGCGTTGCCGGCCATTGATAAATTAAATCTGCAAGGTGACGAAAAGATAGGCGCCGACATTGTGAAGCGCGCCCTGTACGCTCCCATCAAGCAGATTGCCGAAAACGCCGGCGTGGATGGCAGCATCGTCGCCCAAAAGGTTCAGGAGAACCGGGCCTCGAACTTTGGTTTCAATGCCCTGACCCACGAGTACGGCGATTTGATCCAAATGGGCGTGATCGTGCCGACCAAAGTCGAACGCACCGCGCTGACCAACGCCAGCAGCATCGCCAGCTTGCTGTTGACCACCGACGCCATCATCAGCGAGTTGCCGAAAAAGGATGATAAAAAATCCTCCGGCGGCCACAGCCACGATGAAGAGTATTGAGCCAATCGCAGCGCAAAAGCGCTGCGGCGTAGAACCAATAAAGCCCGGGGCCGCGCGTCGGCTCCGGGCTTTTTTTGTCTATACCGCGCAAACGCCGTGGATCCCCGCCGCCGACGCAAGATTAAAAAACCGCGCACCAGCCCCACCATGAATGGCTTGTCATTCCCCACATCTTTTTTGCTTTTTTCCCCAGAAAATGCTAATTTCTCTGCCTGTATAGGTATGGAATTAGAAATTTGATCATGGAGATCGCATGGACACCACGACTTCGTCGGCGGCGGAATGGGCGGAATCTGAATTTGGCGAGTGCAACCTCGGAGACAAGAGACGCACCCGGCGCTTGGTTCTGGTGGCAGCGCGACTGGCGGACGGTTCCGAGGGAACACTGCCTGGGTCGTTTAGCGAGTGGAGTGAATTAAAGGGCGCCTACCGGTTATTTGACAATAAGGGGATCGCCTACGAGAGCATCGTGGCGCCGCACCGGCAGCGGGTTCTGGAAGCGTGCTCGCAACCCGGCGAATACCTGATGATTGAAGACACCAGCACGCTGGATTACAGCAGCCTTCGCGCCACGACGGGTCTGGGGCGCGTGGGTGATGATCGTGGTCGCGGACTGTTCCTGCACACGACCTTGGCTGTGGCCGTTCACGATTGGGACGAGGCCCAGCAGCCGCAGGTCACGTTGGTGGGCGTTCTCGGCCAGAAATACTGGGCCAGAACCAGGCGGAAGGTAAAGGGGGAAAAACGTAAGCAGCGTCTGACCCGGCCACGGGAATCGCAACGCTGGGCGAAGGTGGTGGAGGAGGTGGGGGCGCCGCCGGCGGACGTGACGTGGACCTACATCGCGGACCGGGAGTCGGATATTTACGAGACCCTCATGCGCTGCCAGGACAATAAATGGAAATATATCATTCGCGCCAATCAGGCGCGGGCGCTGGCGAATGAGGAAGGGTCCGTGTTTACAGCGTTAGATGATGTTCCGGAGTTGGGCCGCTACGTTGTGGACCTGCGGGCCCGCCCCGGCCAGGCGGCCCGCCGCGCGACGATGGCGCTGCGTTCTAAAACCATAGAACTGCGGGCGCCACAACGGCCCGGCGGGGGGATGTGCAGCTTCACCGTGACGGTCGTTGACGCCCGGGAGGTGGACGCGCCCGCGGGGGTTGAGCCACTGCATTGGACGTTATTAACCAATTGGCCGGCGGAGACGTTCCAGCAGGCCCTGCGGGTGGTGCAGGCATACACGCGTCGCTGGCTCATTGAGGAATACCACAAGGCGCTCAAGAGCGGGGTGGGAATTGAGAACACCCAGCTGACCACAGCCGCACGCATCACCGCGTTACTGGGAATACTGGTCGTGGTGGCCGTCCGCTTGCTGGGCATAAAACTTCTGGCCGGCACGCATCCTGATCGGATAGTTCCCGAGGAATGTTTTCCGGCGGAGGCTCGCGCGATTTTGGATCATGCGGGCGCTGGATCAAAAAAAAAGAAAGAACCCCTGACGTACGGGGTGCTAATCAAGCAGATCGCCATGCTGGGGGGCTTCCCCGGCCGCAAAGGTGACGGCGACCCTGGCTGGCAAACCATCTGGCGTGGGTGGAAGAAACTCATGTTGATGCTTGCCGGATATCGCCTCGCGAGATATGGGTAACGACAAGCCATGAATGGTGGGGCTGGTGCGCGGTTCGTTGAACAACCTTGCATCGCCGGCCGTTCGTGCCGGTGTATGTTGTTAAGCCCCCGGCGCCGCCGCGGCTTCCGCCACGGGCTCGCCCACCGGTGCGCTGGCGGCTTCGTCGGGCGCCTCGGCCTCATCGCCTTCGCCGCCGTTCTTCGCGCCCAGCTTCCGCTGCAACGTGCGCACGCTGATGCCCAGAGCCCGCGCGGCCCGTGTTCTATTATTATTAAACCGCACGAGGGCGGCGGCAATGGCGCGTTCTTCAATTTCCGCAAGCGTCAGTGTCGCCAACGCCGTTTCCAGCGGCGGACCGCTTTCCGTAGCGTTCATTGGTGGCCGCGGCGCGACCGGACTCGCCGGTACGCTTCCAAAGTTGCTCTGCGTGGGATTCATCGCGGGCGCCGCGGGCGCCGTAGCCGCAACGCCGCCGGGAATTCCCGGCACGCCGGAAGCGGCGCCCTGCCGCACATAATTGGGCAGGTCGTCAACGTCCAGCACCAATTTGTCAGACAAGACCATCATCCGTTCAACAATATTTAGCAGTTCCCGCACGTTTCCAGGCCACTTGTACTGCTGCAGGGCGTCCATGGCCGCCGCGCTGATGCTGGCAATCTTCGTATTGTTTTGCTCATTGACGCGATCCATGAATTTCCGCACCAGCAGCGGCACGTCTTCCAGCCGGTTGCGCAGCGGCGGCAACTCAATGGTAATAACATTTAACCGGTAATATAAATCTTCCCGGAACTGCCCCTTGGCCATCATATCGCGTATGTCGCGGCTGGTGGCGGCCAGCACGCGAGTATCCACTTTCAGCTCCTTGTGCCCGCCCACCGGCGTGACCACCCGCGTCTCAAGGGCCCGCAGCAATTTAACCTGCAAGCCAACTTCAAATTCCCCGATTTCATCAATAAATAATGTTCCGCCGTGGGCCGCCTCAAAGCGCCCCACTCGCCGATCGGTGGCGCCGGTAAACGCCCCCTTTTCATGGCCAAAAAGCTCGCTTTCCACCAGCGTCGCGGGCATCGCGGCGCAGTTGATGGCAATGAAGGGGCCGTCCCGCCGCGGGCTGTTCTGGTGAATTGCCTGGGCCACCAGCTCCTTGCCCGTGCCCGACTCGCCGAGTATCAACACGGTGCTGAAGGCCTGCGCTGAGCGCCGGATCAACTCGAACACGCGCTGCATCGGGACGCTTCGACCAATGATATTGTTAAGCGAAAACTTCTCATCCAGGCGGTTCTGCAAAATCTGCATCTTCTGCGCCTGTTCTTTTTCACGCAACATATTGCCCAGCAGCACCAGCAGCGCCTGTGGGTCAATGGGCTTGGTGAGGTAGTGGTAGGCCCCCGCCCGGATCGCTTCGATCGCCGAGTCCATTGAACCATGGCCCGTAATCACCAGAAACATGGTGTCGGGCTGCCGCATTTTCCAGTGCTTCAGCAGATCAATGCCCGACACGTCGCCCATTTGCAGATCGGTTAATACAAAATCAATCGGCTCGTCCAGATATCCCATCGCCTTGTCGGCCGAGTCGGTGGCGCTGACCTGGTATCCCGCATCGGCGATCAGGCGCTGCAAAGACTGCCGTTCGTTGACGTCGTCTTCCACAATTAAGATTTTATACTTGGCGGCGTCGGGATTTTGTACAGGACGATTCATGCAGTTCTCCGAGTTGAATTCCAACCTTCCGCAGGCGGCGCCGCGTCATTGGTCGCATCCGCAGCGCCCCGGCTCCTCCGATTGCAACTGTCGCGAATTTCATTTCGCATTAACTAAAACAGTCAATTGGCCATGAACGGATTATACCAAATTGTCCAGCGGGGTGTGCAAGTGTGCGCGAAAGTGTCCGATGGCGGCGATCTTCAGTACCTAAATCGTCGCCTATAAAACATTTGTTCGCAAAGGCGGGAATTTCGCGTGCCGGTATTCACCCCCGGCACGACAAAGCGCTCCGTACCACGCCAAGTTTTCACTGCCAGCTCTTGCCCAAGGTCAGTTCAGTCTTCAGCGGCAGCCCGCTTACGCATTGCTGTTGAGGCCTGCCTTGGCCTGCGCTATTTCCGCATGAACCCGCCGCTGATATTCACCCACCAGTTTCTCCGCGTCATGCAGAGAAGAATCAAGACCGTTGATGGCATCGACATCCAATGCCCCGGCGGATGTGCGTCGCAGCAGATAAGCGTTGATTTTTGCGGCATTGAGCGCATTGCTCAGGTCGTGCAAAAGCTTTCTAAGCGATGCTGTGTCCATAGTGTACCGTCTCTTTTTTTACTAAGGCTAACTACAACCGAGCCCCACGTTTCCCGTTTCCGCACCTTCTTATCGGGCCTGCGTACTACTCCCATACGCGCGCCAAGATTCTGTGTTTCGTGCGGTGCGGGTTGCAAAATTTGTACCCGCACCCAATACAAGGTGAATTTGTTGAACTAGGTAAGACGTATAGCGTCACTTTGGCACAATTCAGAGGAATCGTGAAATTCCCAATGCCTTCAGATCAACGCCAACCTGCGCCAAAATGTCCACATGTGGCGTTCCGTCGGGCCAGCCGTGTGCGTACCGCACGACCTGCCGGCCATCGGGGAATCCCGCGTAGACCCAAATCCGCCAGGCGTTGCCGTCCTCTGCTTGGCGCCTACGGGCAACATACACGCCCAATGGCGATGCGCATGTGGCAGCAAGCCGCTGCACCAAAGCACGTTCCAATTGCAGCGCTGTCCAACTCGGGGCATCGTGTATTTTTGCCAGAAGGTCCGCAACCGCCGCGTCCCCCTCCCGCATCTGTATGGCCAGGGTGCCCTGCCCCGCGGCCGGAACGAATTCGTCGACCGGCAGGCTTTCCGCATCCGGGGGCAACAGGCCCGTGCGAATCAGCCCCGCCGCCGCCAAAACTATCGCATCAAAACCGCCCTCAGCCAAGCGGCGCAATCGGGTGTCGATGTTTCCCCGCAATGGAGTAATGCGCAAATCCGGCCGGGCCGAGAGCAGTTGAGATTGGCGCCGTAGTGAACTGGTTCCCACCGTGGCGCCGGGGGGCAGTTGGCGCAGCCGCACGCCGTTTCGCGCGATCAAAACATCGGCGGCCTGCTCTCGCGGCGGCGTTGCGGCCAACACCAAACCCTCGGGCAATTCACTGGGCACATCTTTGGCGGAATGAACGGCGAAGTCACATGTGCGTGCCAGCAGCGCTTCCTCAAGTTCCTTAACAAAGAGACCCTTGCCGCCAATGTTGGCAAGCGGCCCCTGCGGCGCTGAATCTCCGCTGGTGGCGATTATTTCCGAAGGTATTAAATCGCCCCCCGGCGCG
>JAJZCU010000187.1 GCA_021828935.1 Planctomycetota bacterium
TGCGCCTACCGAAGCCACCATCGCCGTAAACAGGCTCATCTCGCCCACCTTCAGGCGCACCTTGAATCTTGTGATATTAAAATTCCCGGAAATCACGCAGCCGCTGGCGGCGGTGAACACAATCGGCACGCCGCTGTGATAATCGCCCACGCCCGGATCATTTTCCGTCAACCAGCCCACCACGGACCCCTTGAGCCGCTGGCCGGTCAGCGTGCCGTTGCCGAAGCCGTTGTCCTCGAAACCCTCTGAATCCTGCTCGCGAAATTCCTCATCCAATTCGCAATCATACACCTTGGCGGTAACGCCCGCGGGCAAAGTGATGGTGGCCGAAAGGCCGGTCAATGGAACCGTGCTCATAGTTTACTCCTTCAAAAAATACTGAACGGTCGACACCCACAACGGCGGCAACCCAAGCCCGCGACTACATTGTTTCATACACAAGAAATGTAAAATCCACCGACGCCTGATACACGTCATTATCCGGGCCGTCATGCGGCAGATGCGTCACCGAAGGGCCCGCGGATTGCATCGCGGAAATCAGCGCGCCCTGCGTCAACGGGAACGCCTGCCCGTCGAACAGCGCGCCGACCGCCTCAACCATGGCCAACGCCGCCGCCGCGGA
The DNA here is from genome assembly GCA_021828935.1 of Planctomycetota bacterium. Taxonomy (GTDB): domain Bacteria; phylum Planctomycetota; class Phycisphaerae; order WQYP01; family WQYP01; genus JAJZCU01. The sequence goes on from JAJZCU010000187.1 coordinate 623, forward strand.
TTCGGCAAACCCCGCAAATGTCACATCATATTGTTGCACCCGCTGGCCCCCGAAGGCGTGCCGCGCCGCCGCCGGTTTTGTTATGATTTGGTAATAGGGAAACGCCGCGGTTTCCGGCGCCGCCCCCAGCCACGGCCCGCTTGTGGCCAGCACCGTAAGCGTGGCATCAGCCTGGCATTGGGCCACCAGCCCTTGCAGCAATGCCTGCATGGTTGCTCCCGCAAATTAAAAACAAAAGGGGCATTATTCAGGAAGAATCTGTTCGACATAAATGGCCGTCACGGCGCCGCGGTCGCCCAGGTCGTTAATGAAGCGCACATGATAATAAAATGTGCCGTCATACAGCCGGTCGCCCACGGCGCTTTGCGGCGTGCCCGGAGTGAGGACCACATGGGAAATGGCCATGCCCCGCCGGCCAAATTCAGCAATGGCGTGGCCACGGGCCGTCAAAATGGTCGCCGCGATATTAGTTAGCAATGGCTGCCAGGCGCGTACAACGCCGCCCATGGGGTCCTGCGTCACAGCCGCGCGCTGGATGCTCACCGTGTGGCGGCATAACAGGCTTAACGTCATACCACCACGTCCCGATATGGGTTTAATAAGGCCAGAATTTCCGGCGTGAAGAACAAAGTGCCGGGCCGCACTGCGTATTCATATCCAATGGTTTTGCCCATGCTTTCCCGGAGCTTGGTTAAGTCGGGTTGGTTGTAGATGTTGGCTGTCAGCAGCCCCGTGGCCAGTTGCACGTCATTGGGCACGGCCATGCCGCACAGCGCGCAACCGGCGGCATGGTTGTTGGCAAATGTTGCGGTAAAGGTTCCCGGCGCCACGACGGTCACGGTGACAACTTCTTCCGCGGCCGTCGCGCTGTCAATAATTAAAACGCTGCCCACGCCAATCTGCCACGGCTGCCCATTGGCGTACCCCGTGGTCAGGGCCGGCGTAACAGTCGCCGGCCCGGCCGCGATGGCGCCCACGCTGGTGGTCAGAAAGCCATAGCCCGCGTAATAATCAACTTGGGTAACATCCACGCCCCAGCCTGGAAATGTCATGGCGGCGGCATATTCAGTAAAAAAGGCCCCCGGCACCGCCGGCTTGAACGCCACGCGCCCCAGTTGCGGCCGCACATCAAAGTTGTCCGGGGTGTAGAGCAGCACATTGGGCTGTTCAGGATAAACTGTGACGGAATTTAGCTGCACAACGGGCGCGTGCCGCAGCATCAGCCACGGCTGCGTGGAGGCGTCATACAATTCAACATACCGCCCCACCGCGAACGGCTGCCGACAATACTTTTCCACCGCCGCGCTGGCCGCGGAGACAAGCGTTGTCAGCAAAGCGTCGCTGTTGGTATCGGTGATGCGCAGCAGCGCCTTGGCATAATTGAGGTTAATTAAATCCGCCATGCCGCCCGCATAGCCGCGGCATGGGAGGGTAATGGGGGGTGGGCTTCCAGCCCGGCGTAGGTACGTCTAGGCCAAGATTTAATACTAAATGGCATGCGTGGGATATGGCGGCCAAGATGGCCACCCCCCATTGCCTCCCCCGTCGTCTCCGCGCCCTGGGCGCCTCAGCGGTTTATTCTATAACCTTCCATCGGCGGCGCGCGTCCACGCAATCTGCGCTGCGCCCTTATTCTTCCGCCCCCGCAAGCACCGCGTCCGTCCCCAGACGGCGCAATCGCTCATACCGCCGGTCCACCAATTTGTCGACCGGCAATTTCTTTAATTCCCGCAGCGTTTTATCAATGTATCTTTCCAGGGCGTCTCCCGCGCCGCGCGGGTTGCGGTGCGCCGCGCCCAGCGGCTCTTCAATAATTTCATCAATAATGCCCAGCCGCTTCAAGTGTCCGCTGGTAAGCTTCAACGCCTCCGCCGCTTCCGGCGCGTGCGCCGCCTCTTTCCACAAAATGGCGCTGCACCCCTCCGGCGATATCACGCTGTACCAGGCATACTGCAGCATGGCCAGACGATCTCCCACGCCGATGCCCAATGCCCCGCCCGATCCGCCCTCGCCAATGACCACGCACACAATGGGCGTGGGCAGCAGCGTCATTTCCCGCAGATTCACCGCGATGGCCTCCGCCACGCCACGCTCTTCGGACCCAATGCCCGGATACGCCCCCTGCGTGTCAATAAGCGTCACAATCGGCAGATGAAACTTCGCGGCAAACTGCATCTTTAGCAACGCCTTGCGATACCCTTCCGGATGGGCGCAACCAAAATTGCAGGCAATTTTTTCCTTCGTGTCGGCGCCTTTGTAGTGCCCCACCAGCATTACCTTGTGGCCGCCGATGCGCCCCGTGCCCGTGATGATTGCCTTGTCGTCGCCAAAGCGGCGGTCGCCGTGGAGTTCATCAAATTCCTTGACAAACATATTAATGTAATCGCGGGTTTGCGGCCGCTGTGGATGCCGCGCCACCTGCACGGTTTCCCAGGCGCTTAAGTTTTGATATGTTTTTTTTAACAACGCCACCATGTTTTGGCGCAACTGCATGATTTCCGCGTTGTAATCAACGCCCTTTTCCTCCTGGATGTTCACCAGTTCCTGAATCTGTTTTTCCAACTGGCTGATGGGCTTCTCAAATTCCAGCGCATAGGAAGAGGCCGACCCCGTGCGCCCCGCGCCGGGCGCCCGTGCTTCTGAAGCAATTCCTGATTTGTTTTTCCCGGCATCCTTGGCCATCCGCGATTCCTTTGCGCCCTAAAAAAAAAGACCAACCGTCCACAGTTTACATCGGTTGCCGATCATGAATCAACGATCAGCCGAATCAGTCATCGATTTCTGGTTGAAAAGGCCGATTTACGCCGCCGGCAACCCGATTTTCGGCGCCCGCCCGCCGCCTTGGCCTCTGCGGCGCCTGTAAACGCCGGGCAGACCTGCACTCTGCAAGACGGCGCCAAAGAGTATACAATATCCGGCGGCTTTGGACGGAACACAATTTGTCAGAAATTTCCCAGTATCCACAAGACGTGCCTGAACAGCAGGAGGCGGACGCCACGGGGCTGGCCGGCGCCGCGCCTGCATTGCGCGGACCGTGGAAGGCCGGCGGGCCCATTGCGCGGCTTGGCAGCGCTCCCCAGGGGCCCGTCACCGTGAGAAAAGTGCTCACCCTGGCCACCCCCGCCATTGCCGAACAGGTGCTCGTGGGCATCATCGGCCTGACAGATACCGTGATCGCCGGCCATCTGCCCGGCAACGCCAACACGATCGCGTCCGCCGCCGCCGCCGTGGGATTAATGTCTTATCTGCAATGGTTCGCGGGTCTGATGACCAACGCCCTGGGTGTGGGCGCCACGGCCATTGTGGCCCGCTCCATAGGCGCCCGCCGCCCACGCGTGGCCAACCGGGTGGCGGGCACGTCCGTGGCGGCGGCTTTTGTTGTTAGCATTTTAACATCGGCCGCGCTGTTCATTTTTTCCAGACAGATCGTCTGGCTGTGCGGCCTGCGCGATTTGGCCGCCCTGTTTGCCGTGCAATACCTGCGCATCATGGTCGTTACCATCAGCCTGCAAACCACGGCTCAAATTGGCATGGCGTGTTTGCGCGGCGCGGGCGACACCGTGCGCCCCATGGTACTCATGGCCATGGTCATGCTGGTCAATGGATTGTTTTCGTTCACCTTTGCATTCGGCTGGTTCGGCATGCCCGCATGGGGCGTCCGCGGCGACGCCTTTGGCACGCTGCTGGCCTATCTGGCTGGCGGCGCATCGGCCATTATCATCTTATTTTTCTCCAACAGCGTGCTGCGCATCCGGCTGCGTCACTTAAAAATTGTGCCCCATGTGCTGATGCGCGTGCTGCGCATCGGGATGCCCAGTTTCATGGAAGGCATGCTGCTGTGGTCGGGGCAATTCTTAATTGTCATGTTTGTCATTAACGTGAATTCCGACCCCTACGGTTACACCATGGCCGCCCACAGCGCCGTGCTGCGCGTGGAAAGCATGGCCTTTCTGCCGGGCTTCGGATTTGGCATCGCGGCGTCGGCACTGGTGGGGCAATACCTTGGCGCCAATTTGCCCCGGCAGGCCTGGCGGGCCGCCTGGATTGCCACTACCATGGCGCTGGTCACCATGACCGTCATTGCCATACCCATGGTGTTTTTCCCCCGCTGGATGTTGGGCCTGATTGTCAATTCGCCGCCGGTGATTGCCGTGGGCGCGTGGCCCATGGTGCTGGCCGGCCTGGCCCAGCCCGGCTTTGCCGGCGCCATCGGTTTGGGCGCCGCACTTCGCGGCGCCGGCGAAACGGTCTGGCCCATGGTGGCCACCGTCAGCGGCACCTTCGGCGTGCGCCTGGCCGTACTGGCCGTGGCGCTGCTGGTTCTCAAGCACGTTGGCTACACCTACGCCAATCTCACGGCGGTATGGATTGCCATTTTTATGGATTTGAATTATCGCGCCGTGGTGTGCCTGGTCATCTTTTTGAAAGGCCGGTGGCAGCGAAAGAAAGTGTAAAGGCGCAGGGCGGCGCCGCCAACGGGGCCGGCTGATTTCACCGGGTTAACCGGCGGCTGAATCGCCGGGGCGTTGCGCCTGGGCTGATAAAAAAACTACCGCATAATTCGTCCTATTCTGCGTCGCGGCAATCCCGGCCGCCCCTTACCGGGGCTTTGGATTAAATGCCAGACTAAACCCACCATTGAAATGCTTGTCATTCCCCACATCTTTTCGATTTTTTCCAGCGTAAAACGCTGGCGGTGCTGTCTGTTATAGGAATGGAATTAGAAGA
>JAJZCU010000188.1 GCA_021828935.1 Planctomycetota bacterium
TGTCCGCGGCGTCTGAACCGGGGTTTCCGGGCTGAGCCGGCCAACCGGCCGCGGTATGCCCGGTGCGCCGACGGTTCCCGCTCGCCCCGTCTTCCACGAATCAGCCACGGACATGAAGGATCATGCATGCGTTGTTCATTTCTAAACAATATTTTTGGCAAAAATCGCACGCGGCGCCATGCCGGGCGCCAACGAAAGCCGACAGATGGATCGGGCGCGACCGCCGCCGTGGTCATCGCAGACGCCACGCGCCGCGGCCCCATTACGCTGCACGATTTGCAACGCGGGTTTGCGCAGTGGCAGAGCGGCGCCACGAACGACGCGGCGGTGCGCAATGGGTTCCTGTGGCTGCTGGCCGCCGTGCTGGCGCTGTGCGCGCTAGCCTATTTATTAAGTTATTTGAAACGGCGGCGCGCCGCCGACAGCCTGCCGCGTCTGGACCGCGAATTGTGCCGGGCATTGCGCTTGAATTTGCGCAGCCGGCTGGCGCTGCGCCATTTGTCACGCTTCAGCAATACCCCGGTGGCGGTGCTGTTAATCAGCCCGGCCTGCCTGCAACGCCAGTTGGAGCGTTGGCGCGAAAGCGGCGAGCCGAAGCGGCGGCGGAAATCGGTGGCGGCGGGTCTTGGCGTCCTGGCTGAAAAACTTACCAAGAGCGCATAAAAACCCCGCGACGCATGGCGCGCCGCGGGGTTTTTATCAATTCATGCGACCTGCCCGTCGGGGCTAGGTTTTAGCGCAGCTGATTCACAATAATATGTGCGCTGCTCATCAACGTGCCGTGGTGCTTGGTGGTCACCGAGACCACAATGCGGGCGGTGCCGGGGCTTGTCGCCGTGAAGTGGGCCATGCGATTGTCGTTGAATGGGCGGATGCGGCCATGCGTGGCGGTCCAGTGGACGCGCGCGTGATACCCCAAGGCGTTGCGGGTGGTGGCGAAGCACGTGGCCGTTTCACCGTTTAACATGGTGGCGCGGTCGGCACGCACGCTAAGCGTGGGACGCAAAGGCCGTTCGCTGCGTTCGTGATGGGCGCAACCGCCCAGGAAAGCCGCGGAGGCAGCCACGAGGGCGGCGCCGGTGAGTTTGAGAGTTTTCATGATAACCTCCATTGTACAGGATATTCAGGCCCGCACAGCGCAGGCTTTGTTACAGCATTAAGAATAAGCATAGGCTGTGCCAGAAAACGGATGGGACGCGGATTTCGGATGTCGGCAATTGCGTGATATTGACGTAAGCCATTGCGAACCATTGGCTTACGGCCCGATTTTAACGCCGCGCACGGCCACACGCCGCGCAGAAACTGCCGTGACCTCGTAGGATTTTCAAGCTGCACTCAACCACAATTGGCAGGGGTGCGTATGCCAGCCGTCGTTTTGTACCTAAACGCGACAAAGCCGTGCCCAGAATCGGCCATTTTGTCGTGCAGAGCATTGTGGCCGCGCGGCGCTTTGCAACGCCCCACGCCCCTTCACATGGAACGTCATACATCAACCGCGCACCAGCCCCACCGTTAATGGCTTGTCGTTACCCAGATTTTGCAGGCGATATCTGGCAGGAATTGACGTTGGTTTATCCCAGCTACGCCAATAAAATGGAGCCGCGTTGCAGTTCCGCAGTGGCAACCAAAAAAACCGCGGATGACGCGGATGAACGCGGATACGACGAAGTGGGAACTAATTTTAGGCCCGTTGCCCGTTGCACATGGTTCCGTTGGCCAAGGTTCGGCTAGCCGTTCGTCGCCCATCCGCGTCATCCGCGTAATCAGCGGTTCATCATATTTGAGCCACATTGCAATTTGGCGGTGACGGCCAGGGGAGCCACGGTTGAATAATTAGAGTCGGTTCGGGCGAACTCCATCATCTATTTCCTAAATTCCATGCCCATAACAGACAGCCAAGCCAGCGTTACGGGGGAAAGCTCAAGAAGATGTGGGGAATGACAAGCCGTTTACGGTGGGGCCTGGTTCCATGTTCACATGCCGTCGTCGGCGCGGATTCGCAGCGGCAATCATCATAACAAATTAAAATCGTGCGAGCACTTCGGCGACAGATGCCAATGCGTTGATCCTGCAGGTGTGCGATCATGGGGGCATTCTCGGGGGCCTTTTTGTTGAGAATTTCAAGCGGCCAAAACGTTTCACACCGCGATTGAAGATTGGCCACAGAGGGCACAGAGAGCACAGAGCAGAACGCGATGGACGAATTAATAGAGAATATCCTTGGTGCTGCAGGCTTTGAACTTTGGCGAAATGCGGTTGATCGATGGGGTAAAACGTGTCTCGCTGTGGCCTCTGGGTGCTCTGCGGCATTTCCCCGTCTTCTGAACGGACTTGGTTTCGATCACGACCTGTCGTTGGATCAACACGGCCTTTGATGACCGGCCGTAAGGCCGCCAAGAATTTCAAGGAAAATATGGCCGTAAAATCCGACCAGCTGCTGCCCAGATGGAAATGCTGCACAGCCGCATTAACCACGACCTTAATTAATTCGCCGCGCCCGCGGGTGGTCGAACACGTTTGCCACGACCGCCGCGGAACGATATTCTTAATTCCCGTGTCGGCGATATGTGTCGGTCGGCGCCGGAATTATGCGCTCTGGCTTAGTTCATAGCAATTACCGGCCCGCAGCGCGGCATCTGGCGGCGGTCGCATGGATGGGCCGCGCCGGACCATTATGGCGTCAATGAGCGATGAGCGTCGTTATCTTGCATCCTATCCGCGCTTACGCCGACACATCGGTGTATGGCGGAGTATTTGACCGCGAATTTTCCGCCGCCAGCCGCACGTTTTTTGCCCAGGCACGGGCTGGTTATTTTAAGCGGGTGGTTTCGGCTGCTGTAAGCGACGAACTGGCGCGAGCGCCGGTAGCGGTTCGGAAGTTTTTTAACGCCGCCCGTAGCGGGGCGGACGAGGTATTCGTTTCCCAAAAAGCCCTGGACCTCCAGGAACGGTACATGCAAGCGGGTATTGTGGGGGTTAAGTGGCAAACTGACGCACTCCATGTGGCCTTGGCGACGGTGGCCCAGTGTCGGCTGATTGTCAGTTGGAACTTCAAGCACATCGTTCGCTTTGACAAGATCGGGCTGTATAATGCGGTCAACGCGATGCATGGGTACGGATAGCTTTGCATCCACGCTCCGCCCGAGGTGATTTATGAAATCGATGCATAAGGAATTCGACGCTCTGACGATGAAAAGGGCGGGGGCGTTGCGTATATACCGGCGGCTAAAAAATAAAACCTTTGGGGAGAAGGTGGCGTATTGGAGCCAGCGCAGCGAGATTTTTCACCGGGAACAAGAAACTATCAAGCCTGCCGGCCGCCAGTCCGATTCTGCGTCCAAACTTTAACCTCTAGCCCCATCCGTTTACGGTGGGGCTTCGTTCCACATTGATGTGCGTTCGCCGTTTCGCGCCAATTCAGTCGTCCCGCGGGGACTTTTCTTATCCTCGTTTTCATCGTTCCCCGGCATTGCGCTGCGGCTACATGCCGGCTATTGTCATGCGCCCATTCGGGCTACCAATCAATGCGCGGCGCTCACGGCCATGCTGGAACGCCCGCCCGGCAGTGCCGCCCACGCCGGTGGTTAAAATCGCGCTGCCCCATCCAACGGCGCAGCAATTCTCGGCGTGGGAACGGCGGGGGCACAGACAACTTATTACGTATTGCAAGACGCCCACGGCGGCACGCGCCTGGCGACCGATGCCGCATGTGCGCCATCCGGCGCTTAGCCGACACCTATAGGTGTCGGCTAAGCGCGGGCTGGGTTTGCGGCGATCGCGGCGTGTCCGTGATCAGAGCAGCGCATGGGCACCCAGCAGCACCTTCATGGCATGTACGGCCCAAAATCCCGCGAGTTATTGGGAAATCGCTATTAAAATAAGCTTGGGCAGGTACGCCCTCTCGGTTCCTTATGGTGAGTTCTGGAACAGAAGGGCGCCGAGAACACAGAGGAGAACACGGACGAATTAATAGGGAACGCGGTGGATTGATGGGGTCAAACGTACCCTTCTGTGACCTCTGGGTTCTCGGTGGCATTTCCCCGTCTTCCGGACGGGCCTGGTTTCGGTCACGACGTGCCGTTCAACCAACAGGTCAAGTTGCTGGACTTTGACGACCGGCCGTAACGCCAATCGCGGCCAAGACCAAATGGCGGATACCGCGGAAATGGATCATGGCAGTTGGCAAAATAAAACAGTGCGAGGCGCCATATTCATTTTGGTTTAGAATATTATAATGTACTTATGTAATTTATGAATTTGCTGTCCCGCCGTCGCTATCCGCGTACGTGGGGACCGCCCCTCTGGGCCATCGGCGGTTTGATATTGAGCGGCCGCTACCGTAGCCTAACGTCCAAATAGCGGCGTCGCACGGCATCTTCGGGACAGTTGACTATCCGGAACTTTTTTAGCAACGTGGGCATGACATGCGCCTGACAATCAAAGACATCAGCGCGGTGCAGGACGCATACGACTGCGGAAAGTTTATTGATGCGTGGCGTGCGGCCCAGGCCATTGCGCCGTTGGCCCAATGGCAGGGGCCCGACGCGCGGATTTTGGCCGGGCGGCTGGCCGGCAATCTTTTGGCGCCCCGCTTTGCCGACTCCCGTCACCTTCTGGCGTGGCGTGAAGCCCCCGATGACCCGCGGGTACTCTGTTATTTTATCAGGTGCGTGTGGCGGCGGCGCGGACCGCTGGCGGCGTGGCAGCGCATCCGCGCCGCGGGCGACCTTCCCACCGCTGCCCCTGCCATTCAGGCCGAATGGCTTGCGCTAAAGGCAAATCTGGCCGCGGGCTTCCGCGATTTTCCGACGGCCGAAAAGCTCATTGCCCAGGCCCACGTGCTGTGTCGGGATGACCCTTGGATACACGCGGAGGAGGCGTCGGTATTGGAGCGGCACGATTTGTACGCGGAGGCTCTGGCGTCCGCCCGCCGCGCCATGGAATTGCGCCCGTGGTATCGGCCCGCCGTGCAGTACGCAGCAAACCTTCTGCAAATGCTGGAGCGGGACGAAGAAGCGCTGGAACTGCTGCGGCAATCGATCCGGCATGTGCAAGGACCGGCCCTTCTGGGTCAATTGGCCATGCTGGAGACGGAATTGGGGCGGTATGCCGATGCCCGCGGGCGCTTGGCGGAAGTGCGAAACGGCTGCCACATTCCGGAAACCGCTACATTCAAGTGGCTGGCGGCGCTGGAATCAGACGCGGCCTATTACTGCGGCGATTATTCGGCCGCCGCCGATCTGGCCGCGCAAGCCGGCGACAAATTTCATGCGA
>JAJZCU010000189.1 GCA_021828935.1 Planctomycetota bacterium
CCGGCCCCGCGCGCCCGTCGCGGCCCGGCGGGGCCGGCGCGGGCGGCTAACAGGGTTGGTCACGGGTTTGAAATTTTTGATGCCATGCACGTTCGTATGCACATTGCGCTTCGCCCCGGTCGCCGGCGCCGGCGTGCGGCATTTTGCGCCGGGACGGCACACTTCCGCACCGGTCGCCCCGCAACGCCGGGGAATTGTGCCGCCGCCGCGCGCCCGCCGCGGCCTGGTGGGGCCGGCGCGGGCGGCTAACAGATACGTCCGCGGGTTTGAAATTTTTGCGGCGCCGTGCGTTCATATGCACGTTGCGTTTCGCCGCCGGTCGCTGGCGCCGGCCCCGCCCGCGGGCTGTGGCGCCCCGCGTTTGCCGCCGCTTTTCCAGCCCCTTACAATGCGCGCTGATTTGCGCTGCGGAATTGGGCCATGGATATTGAAGCTTTAGCCGCGCGGCTGCGCGGTAAATTTGTCGTGCTCGACGGGCCGGATGGCTGCGGCAAAACCACCCAGATGCAGCGGCTGCTGGATACGCTGACCGCCGCGGGCCTGGATGTGTTGCGCCTGCGCGAGCCCGGCGGCACGGCCATCGGCGAGCAAATTCGTGAGTTGCTCCTTACGCCAAAAGGCGAAGGCATGGATGTCCGCTGCGAAATGCTCCTGTACATGGCCAGCCGGGCGCAACTCGTGCAGCAGCAGATAAAACCCGCGTTGGCCGCCGGTCAATTTGTATTAAGCGACCGCTATGTCAGCAGCACGCTGGCGTATCAGGGGGCGGGGGGCGGCCTTTCGACCAAGGGAATTTATGATGTGGCGGAAGTGGCGGTGAATGGCGTGTGGCCTGATGTCACGTTTATCTTTGATCTGCCCATTGACGTGGCGATGGCGCGGCTTGTGCCGGATCCGGGCAAGAAGGCAAATGGTAAAGCTGGGCGAACTGTCCACACCAGCCAACCGGGTCTGTTTTCCGACCGCATAGAACAGCGGGACCGCGATTACCACCGGCGCGTGCGGGAAGGCTATCTGGCGCAGGTGGCCAATAACTGCGAGCGCTTCCGTTTAATTGACGCCTCGGGCGCCATTGACGCGGTTCAGGCCCAGCTGCTGCGGGAATTGGCCGCGTTTGTGCGGTGAAAATATGCGTCCGTGGTGGGGCGGCAACGAGAACCAAAGGGGCATTTTTCCGCACCGCACAGAGGTTTCATCGCAACATGGGGCGCGCCGGTGCGTTAAGTCCATACGGGCCGGTTTGCCATGGCTTGATCCAAGTGCGAAGTTGCGCGGGGCGGGACGTACACTGCCGCCGCAAGAAGCCCCGTGGCAGGTGGCAGACAATATCTCCCGCTGTTTGAATAACGGATGCTCGCCTCATGCAAAGCGTTACCGAAGCTCCCCTGCCGCTGGATTATTCCTTGGAAACCAGCCGCGGCAAAACGGCCGATGAGGCGCCAATAAACGCCTGCGACTTGCCGCTGTTGGCGCGCCCGCCACGCGGCAACCGGTACGAACGTCTGCTGGCCGGCGTGCTGCTGGCCGGTTTGTTGGGCGTCTTTGCCTACATGCTGCTCGTGGCCCACACGCCGGCCCATGCGGGCGTTGACCAAAATGGATATCTGACCAATGGCCGGCTGCTTTTGCAGGGGCGGTTGTGGTATCGGCTCAAAAATCCGTGGCAGTTCATCGGCAGCATGATGGTGCTCACCGCCGACGGCCACGTGACCAGCAAGTACCCGCTGGGCTTGCCGGCGATGTACGCGCTGGCGCGCTTTCTGGGCGGCCCGCTGGCGGTGTACTGGGTCGATCCGGCGGCGATGGTGGTCGCGTGCGGCCTGGCGTTTTTCTTGATGCGCAAATTCGTGGGGGATTTTCTGGCCCTTCTGGGGGTGTGCATCCTCATATTTAATCCCATCACCCTCACCTTCGCCGACGACGCCAATTCCCATGCCGCAGCGCTGTTTTGTACCGTCACGGGCTTTCTGCTGCTCGCCACTTTTTGGCAAAAGGGCGGCTGGTGGCGCGGGCTGCTGGCCGGCTTCTTCCTGGGATATTCCAGCACCGTGCGCTACACCGATTTTCTTTGGATTATTCCCATTGTCTTTGTGCTGTTGGTACCGCTGGGCGAACGGCGGCTGACCTGGAAACAGCGGTGGTTGTGCCTGGCTGGTTTTGCCATACCCGTGGGGCTGCAGGCCGCGGCCAACTGGGCATGTTTCGGCGCCCCATGGCGCACCGGCTATGCGCTGTGTGATGAACAGACCGGGTTTGCGTGGAAATACTTTTGGGGCGTCGCCGGGCGACATGGCAACTGGCTTACGGTGCTGCAACAATTCGACGGTTACGGCCTGATGATCATCTTCCCGCTGGCCCTGGCGGGGCTGGTGCGAATGTTCTGGGATTCCTGGAAGGCCGCCACATTTCTGGCGCTGTGGGTTGTGCCGGGGGCCATCTTGTACATGTTATATTACTGGGCGCCGGCGGGTTTGCAGACAGTGGGCTATCTACGTTTCTTCTTAAACTTTTGTCCCGCGCTGGTCATTGCCGCGCTTTGGTTCGTGGCGCGGGCTTCACAAGACCGGCCACGGGCCACGGCAATAACCGCCGGGCTGCTGGCGGCGCTGGCGGCGGGCGTGGGAGCACGGGTTGGCGGTCGAAAATACGTACAGATATTGCAGGATCGTCGGCAATTCGCTCTGGCGGAACAGAAGGTGCGTAAGCATCTGCCCGCCGGCAGCGTGATATTCGCGTCCAATCCCATGTGCGAGCAACTCGGTTCCATCGGCGGCTATCGTTTGTACGACACGATGCTGTTTAGTCCGCGGGCGTTCGGGTGGGTTCACGCCATTGCCAAAAAGAAGGGCCCCAGCCCCTTTCAGCATTCACGGGCTCTTAAATATCTGCACATGATCGGGCGAAAAAACACCAAGGGGCATTGGATCGCCAAGCCCCTGATGACCCTGCAACAGCAGGCAATGGACATCATGCAGGCGGCGTTTAAGGCGCACAAAAAGGTGGCCATGCTGATGCATCTGCGCGAACTGTCATTCGTGCGCCGCGTGGACCACGAGATGGCGTTCAAGCGCATTGCGTCCTGGTCCGGCGGAAATTGGTTTAACCTGCGTCGGCTGATGAATCGGCCGTGGTTCAAGAATAATCCGCAGGCCCGGGCCCGCTTTATGATGCACATCAACCAGCAAGAGCACATGAACCGCTGGGTTTTGTGCATGGTCACCAACGCGAAGTTGGCGCAAAAGAAAAGCCGGGCAAAATACCCGGCTGCTAAAGAATTCTGGAGCCATTTCCTGAAGTTGCCGGTGTAGCGCCCGGCCGGGGCCGCGCGCACGCCGTCGGCGTGCGTGGCAGGGGACGCCCCGCTGATGCGGCGGGGGCTTAGAATCCGCCCGCAGCCGCGGTGTACGATGCGGTGCTGGCCACATTCAAGGCTGGCGAGATTGGGAACAGGATATTCTGCAAACCCACGCCAATTGCGGCCAGCGGATTGTATGGCACGTATACAATGTCGCCCTGTTCAAGCAGCACGTTGGCCGTGGTGTTACCGCGTTGAATCATGTCCTTTAAGTTCACCACCGTCACATGCCGCTTCTGCGGATTGGTGGATGGTTCAATGACATAAATCCGATCGGGCCAGCCCAGTCGCGTTGGCTGCGCCGCGGCCAACGCGGTCAACAGCGTATCGCGGCCTGTGAAGCGCTTGGGACCGCTGTTGCGGGTGGCGCCAAACACATAATACCATTGGCTGCGATCTTTCACGTCCACATGGACTTTCACATCGCTGTAGTAGGTCTTGAGCTTTTCGGTCAGCAACTTTTCAATCTGGGCGGGCGAATAACCGGCCACGTAAACCCGATTCAGCAAATCCAGGTTCAGCGTGCCATCGGGCGCCACCTGTTGCTTGACGTTGTTGACTTCCGGCGCCAGCGGGGCGTGAATGGTAATAATATCGGGCGGTTCCACCTTGTAGGTGGTGGGGCTTACCTCCAATTGGTACGCTTTTGGAAAGTACTTTAACTGGGCGCGTTCGCGACGGGTTGGACCGCTGGCGCAGCCGCCCAATCCGATGAACGACGCCACCATGCCCAGGGCCAATGTTCCGCGCAGCAGAGTTTTCATAGAAATCCGACCAGCCATTGTTTTTTCCTTTGTATCGAAAGCCAGAAAAAGTCTTCTCAATCCTTGTAACACGATCCCACGTATTGTTAAGTACAGTGGCGGCAAATGCAAGCGCTGCATGCGCCGTGGCGAAAATGGGCGCCATGTCCGCGGGGGCCGTTGGCAATATGCCCATTACGCCAACGGAACCGAGGCCAACGTGCGCCGCAATGTAGGGCCGCGCCGTGTGTCTCTGGCGCCTGAAAAATTTTGGGAACTTTAACGATTAATTTCCGTTTAGATGGTAGAACACACGTTTAACTTTCGGCCGATAATGCCTATGCCCATGAACGAACTTAAGCGTAAGTCCCTGGAACAAATCGTGGAAGAATGTGCCCGATATCCGTTGGAAGCATTTGAATTTGTGCGCCAGGGTTTGAATTACACCATGGAACAACTGCAATCTGACGCGCCTGAGTCAGAGACCAGCCGCCGGCACATCAGCGGCCAGCAGCTATGCCGCGGTCTGCGCGGATATGCCATCTGCCGCTATGGATTTATGGCCAAAGCGGTGCTGCACCATTGGCAGATTCGCCGGACTGAAGATTTCGGTCGTATTGTCTTCGCCATGGTCGAGAACCGCCTGATGCACAAGACCGACGATGACGACATCCACGATTTCGATAGCGTGTATGATTTTGGCCACGCCTTCGACCCCGCCTGCAACGCGCCCGAAATGCTCTGCAAGTAAGCCGGGCAGTTTCACTTCTGAGACGTTTCACGGCACGCTTCGCGTACCAGTTCTATCGCCGCGGAATCATGAATTTGCGACTTGCCAAACCCCGGCAACGCCCCGGCGGCCACGGCCTCTTTTTGAGCGTCAGCGTAGTTGCTCACCAGCATCACCCGTGCAGCGGGCGCTTCGGCCAGCAATTGCCGAATGAACCCCACGCCAGAGGTTCCGTCGGCGTCGAACACGCGGTTGACCAACACCAGGCTGTACTGCTTTTGCCTGGCCATCTGCATGGCTTCCCGGGCGCTGTTGGCCCGGTCGACTGTCGCATTCAACTTCTTTTGCAACGTTTCGCCAATGGTTTGGTGGTCAAAAGAGCATTGGCCCACATTCAAAATACGCCTGATTGCGGATTTCTGCGG
>JAJZCU010000190.1 GCA_021828935.1 Planctomycetota bacterium
ATACGCCCCCGCGGCCCGGCGGTAATTGTTGCGAATAAATCCGAGTTGCGCCCGCTGCCCCCAAAAATACGCCTCGCCCCGCAGGCCGCTGAGTTGCGCTTGCTGCGGCCGCTTTTTGTAAAAATTTTGAATCGTGTTGATTTGTTGAATGGCCGCGTCGTATTGCCGGGCGTGAATCATCCGCCGAATCGCCGCTGCCTGCTGCGCAAAGGGCGTGGGCTTCTGCGATGCCACCAGCAACCGCACCGCCCAGGCAAAAACCAGGATGCCCACAAATGCCAGCGGCACCTGCCACAGCCGGCCCCAGGGGGAACCGCGCGCGGCGGAAGTTTCAACGGTCGTGCTTTGGGAACTCATGAAAAACCGGCTCCGCCGATGATGCAATTGCTCGACCGCTCATAACAGCGGGCCCAACGGCCGCGCCGCGGGCGAGCTGGCGCCGACAAACGCGCATCAAGTTGGGGCCACGCGGCAAAAAAACCGAGACTCCGTATCGGCAAGTGCGTGGTTTCAAGTGTAAAACGTATCGGCAGCTTTCGCCGCGCTTGTGCAATGTACGCGGAAAATAGCGGAAGATTTTATGAAAAGGGGGATCTGGCAGAAACGGCAGTGGTCGGTGCTGTGCGCGATTGCATCCAACGACATTACGTTTCGGCCGCCGCCGCAAGCCGCCCGCGCGCCAGGTCCACCGCTGCCGGCGAAATATCGCAGCCTACTGCGTGCAGGCCCAGCCGCCGCGCGGCCACCAGCGTGGTGCCGGAACCGCAAAACAGATCCCCCACCGCCCCGCCCTGCGGGCACAGGGCCCGTAACAGGCAATCCAACAGCGCGACCGGCTTTTGCGTTGGATACCCGTTGCGTTCCAGCGCCATGGGGTTTAACGCTGGTATGGTAATCACGTCGTCTGGATTCTTCAGCGTGTCCGTTAAGGCAATGCGGGCTCCGTTGTGCCGCGCCCGATGCAAGGCCTTGGGCGTCCGCGGAATGGCCACCGCTTGGCCGTTGAAGTAGTAGTCGGGGCCGACCGCATAGAAAAGAATCGTGTCATGCTTGCGGGAAAACCGCCGCGCTGAGGCGCCGCCGGTCTGATAATACCAAATCAACTCGTTTTGAAAGGCGTCTTCCCCGAACAATTCATCGCACAGCACCTTCGCATAATGCACGACGTGCCAATCCAGATGCAGAAGGAAAACGCCCTGGGGTTTGAGACAGGTTCGGACCGCGGCCAATCGTGGCGCCAGAAAGGCCAGGTATTCCTGCCGTCCGCCGCGCCAGCGGTCATCAAAGCCGCTCGCGCGCGCTTCACCGGCGCCGGCGCCCGGCCTCTGGTTAAATTGCTTTCCTGTGAAGTACGGCGGGTCAAGATAGATAAGATCGAGGCTGGCCTGCGGCAGCGCTTTCGCGAAGTCCAAACAGTCGGCCACTTCGACATGATACTGCGACAGAAGTTGCACATACGTTTGGGCCAAGTCGCGGTCCTTTTGCCGGCGAAAATTGCGCCGCGCCGTTGCCGACACGCAACATTATTAGAACGGCATTTGGGAGCGCATGCAACAGCGTGTGGCGATTAATCGCCGTCAGGAGACCGACATCTCCGAAAAGAGGACGTAAAAATAAAACTTTTCGCGACCCCGGCTTCGCTGGGAAATATGCGTGTAAACCTCTGTTTTCAAAGGCTTTAGGCGCGGCAGGTGCGCCTGCGGATGAATCACAATTTTGACGTTTGAGAAGAATAATTTCGCCCGGATTGCCATAGCGGCATCCACGTTGCTGCAAATCACCATACCCGCGTACTAACGTATGGTCCTGATAACAGTCTGGTGTGGCCTATGGCTTGCTTTAGAGGCTTCCAACGGCGGTCGTGATTCGCCGGGGGTTATAGGTCTCATCCGAGGAACTTGCTGTGACGCAACTTGATATACCGGACACGCTGACATCCCTACGTTCAGCCGCGCGTGCCGGCGCGCGAAAGTTAAATATCTCCCGACCACGCAACTGGTCGTGGTTCGACGTAAGCTTTAAGACGCTGCTCGTCGGGTTCTACGTCGGCCTGCTCTGGCTGGCCGTGGTCACCGGAGCCCTGTTTGATCCGCTGATCAGCCTCTATGAAAATCCCATCGGCCGGATCTTCATGATTTCCGCAGGCATTTATACCACCATCATGATGCTGGCCCTGGCGGTGAAGGCCATTGTGGTGATGTTTTACAAACCGTGGGAATCGGTTTCTGATGCGCAATTGCCCACCGTCACCGTCATCATCCCTGCGTATAATGAAGGCCCGGATGTCGCCAAAACCATTGAAAGCATTCTGGCATCGGACTACCCGCGTGAAAAAATGCAGCTTATCTGCATTGATGACGGCAGCAAAGACGACACTTGGCAGCACATTGACCGCGTGGCCCAGCAATATCCCGAGAGTATCTGCGCGATTCATCTGACCAAAAACGGTGGCAAACGCCACGGCATGCGGATCGGCTTCGCCCTGGCCGCCGGTGATGTGCTGGTCACCGCTGATTCTGACTGCATTTTCGAGCCGCAGGCCCTGCGAAACCTGGTCACGCCGCTGGTGGTTGACCAGCGCATTGGCGCCGTGGCCGGCAACATTAAGGTGCAGAACCGCAGTGCGGGCGTCATCCCCCGCATGTTGCGGGCTGGCTTTGTGCAATCCTTTGATTTTGCCCGGGCGTACCAGTCAAAAATTCGGTGCGTGCAATGCACCCCCGGCGCCTTTAGCGCCTATCGCCGCTCCGCGGTGGACCGAATTCTGCCGCAATGGGTCGATCAAAAATTTCTTGGTAAACCCAGCACCATTGCTGAAGATCGGGCGATTACCAATCTGCTGCTCCGTGACGGGTTTGAAGTGGTCTTTCAATCCAACGCCACCGCGTGGACCAACGTCCCGGTGACGTACAAGGGCCTGGCCAAGATGTACATGCGGTGGGAACGCGGCAACGTGCGCGAAAATCTCACCTATGCCACGTTCTGCTGGAAGCGTTTCCGCAAGCGGTATTGGATGCTGGCGAACCTGGACTTCGTGCTGCTGCTGTCGGAAGAGTTTCTGCCCTACATCCTCATTGCCGCTTCCATGCTCTACATGGTGGTAAACCCCTTCTTCGCATTAAAGTACCTGGCCTTTGTTGTGCTCTTCAGCGCGGTGATGCAGCTTTATTACATCAAGCAGGAAAAGAACAGCGACTTTATCTACGGAATTCTCTACAGCCTGTTCTACTTCACCGCTCTTTGGTGGGTGGTGCCCTACAGCATTGCCACCGCCGCCAATGGCTCGTGGATGACCCGCGCGTTGCCGGCAACAGAAGGCCAACCCGCAATTGAAACGGCCCCAATTTTGGTACAAGAACCAGCCGGCCCGTATCGTGCGGCGGAGCGATTCGCGGCGTAAACAGCGTAATGCGTGAACAACCGCCGCCGGCGGCGCAGCGGGCCGCGCGGTTGCCCGCCGCCAACCGCGCGCTAGCCCATGAATGGTGGGGCTGCGGACGGCGGGAGAGAACGCGCGGGGGTGCCACTTAAAAGGTAGTATAAAAAACGTGGAGCCGAGGCGGCCGGTGAGCGGTCCGCCTGCCGCTCTGCGGGGGATGGGCGTGGTTCAAAGCAGTTTTCACATTGGAGATTGGCGCAAACGCGGATTGGTTCAACCGCGGCATTTCCAAGAGCTGATTATCAAACATTGTTCGCATTTCCCAGCGGCACGCCGCACGAGGCCGCGCCGCCGTTGTCCACGCCTCACGCACACGGCCAGAAAACCGCCGCCCGGCAGTTTACGCTTTTCATGTTCTGCCATACCATGATTCGCCTAAGATACCGAACGCAAGCGGATTGATAGCACACGTTGACACAGGAACACCCGATGCGGCTGGGCGATTTTATACTGGAAAACATTGAGCCGATTCTTGCCGAATGGGAACGTTTTGCACGCAGCGTTTGGCCCGGCGCCCAGACCGACCCAGCCGCCCTGCGCGACCACGCCGCGGACATTCTCCGCGCCGCCGCCGCGGACATGCGCTGCACGCAAACCGCAGCCCAGCAGTCAGAAAAGTCCAAAGGCAGGCCGCAGGAGGGGTCCGCCAGCGGCCGCGTAAATGGGGCTTCTGACGTGCATGCGGCAGGCCGCGTGCGCTCCGGTTTCGATTTGCTTACGCTCATTGCGGAGTACCGCGCACTGCGGGCAAGCGTTATCCATTTATGGCGTGCCAGCGCTCCCGGGACTGACTTGCACGATGTCGACGACCTTACACGATTCAATGAATCGATTGACCAATCGCTTACGGAGGCCGTCCGCGGTTATACCGAACGTGTGGACCGCTCCCGCCAAATGTTTTTGGCTATACTCGGTCATGACCTGCGTAATCCGCTGAACGCCATGATGATGGCCGCCCATACGCTTGCTTTGACCGCCCAGCTTGACGCGGACTCATCGGCGATGGCATCGCAAATTGTCACCAGCGCGTCGGCCATGGCCCGCATGATCAGCGACCTGCTTGATTTCTCCGGCACCGGCCTGGACGCCGCCATGCCAATCGTCCCGGCCGCAATGAACTTGCAAACGCTGTGCGAGGAAGTCATCTGGGAGATGCGCACGGCCCACCCAAGGCGGAGGCTGAACTTTCAAGCCCATGGCAGCCTCACCGGACAATGGGATAGCGCCCGCCTGCGACAACTTCTGTCTAACTTGCTGGGCAATGCGATTCAGCATGGCGCCGAAACCAGCCCCGTCGACCTCGTAGCGCACGGCGACGGATCCGAGGTGCAGATCACGGTTCATAATCAAGGCCAGCCCATTCCGCAGGATGCAATGCCGACGCTGTTCGACCCGCTGGTCCGCGGCGCGGCGCCGGAAAAACAGAAGCGGCGACGTCCGGGCAGCATTGGGCTGGGCCTGTACGTGGCGCGGGAGGTGGCCACCGCGCACGGGGGCACGATTCATGTGGTATCGACCGCCGACGACGGCACCACGTTTACCGTGTACCTGCCAGCGCATGGACCGCGGCCATAAATGCTTGGTGTAATCGAGACCCAGTCAGCGAGGAACACCTTTGACGGCGAGCGCTCCCTTGAACAGAATGTTGCCGCGAAAGGCATTGATAGAAAATATCTGGCCGAGTGTCCAGGTCACCCAAAAGTCTTTTTCCACCAGAGCCGGCGCCAGGTTCATGCGGTCGCCGGTTGCCAGAAATAGTTCCCGATACTGTCGCGCCGCACGAGGTTAAGAAAGTCCTTGGCGGCAACAT
>JAJZCU010000191.1 GCA_021828935.1 Planctomycetota bacterium
TGGCGCGGTCCGGCCTGGCGCGCGGTTTACCGCCCATTGGCGCCGTGCTGGCGCGGGGGGATGGAGCCGTGATTGGGCGCGGATATAACCAACAAAAAATTACGCAGAACAAGGCGGCGCATGCGGAAATCATGACCTTCGCGGACGCCGCCGGAAAAGCGCCGCTGGAGGCGCGCGATTTTATATTGGCCTGCACGCTTGAACCGTGCGTGATGTGCATGGGCGCGGCCATGGAATGTGCCGTGGAAACGGTGGCTTTCGGTCTGGGCGCCAAAATTGACGGCGGCGCCGCCCGCATCACGCCGCCGCAAAGCCCCGAGAACCAGATGCCGCGGATCATCGGCGGAATCCTGGCCGAAGAAAGCCGGCGGTTGCTGCAGGCCTACGCCAATTCGCAAGACGCCAGTGACCAGGAAAAGGCCTATCTGCGTCGCCTGCTGGCGGAATAAAAGGCGGGTGGCCATCTTGGCTGGTGCGCGCACTTCACATTGTGCGGGGAACGACCGTGACGGTGGTTGGTAAATTGCCCCAGCCTCGCTGATCCGCCGACCGGCCGCGTGAATTTCATGCGCCCCCCAAAAAGTGCCACGCCCGCTTAAAACGCCGCGTGGGTTTGTTCTCGCCACCCGCGGGCGCTTCGGGTAGACTGCCCGCCCTATGAAAAAGACGCCACAGACAACGTTAAGCTACAAGCAGGCCGGAGTGGATATTGACGCCGGTGATCAGATGGTGGATCAAATTCGCCATTTGTGTTCGCGCACGTATGGACCGCGTGTATTGGGAAAGTACGGCGCGTTTGCGGGGCTTTTTCGGCTGGATTTCAACGAAAAATTATTCGCCCGTAATTACCGCGAGCCCGTGCTGATCGCCTGCACCGACGGCGTGGGGTCAAAAGTAAAAATCGCGGTCCAGATGAAGAAATATGACACGGTGGGCATTGATCTTGTCGCCATGAGCGTCAACGACCTCGTGGTGCAGGGCGGTGAGCCGCTGTTTTTTCTGGATTATCTGGCGTTGCATAAGTTGGACCCCGCCATTACCACGCAAATGGTCAAGGGCATTTCCGACGGTTGCCTGGAAGCCAAGGCCGCGCTTTTGGGTGGCGAAACCGCCGAGATGCCCGCCGTGTATGCGCCCGGCGAATTTGACATGGCTGGTTTCGCCGTGGGGGTGGTGGAGCGCAAAAAGGTGCTGGAGGGGCAAAATGTGGAAATCGGCGACAGTGTCATCGGGCTGGCGTCAAACGGGTTGCATTCCAATGGCTATGCGTTGGTGCGCCGGATTTGTTTTGAAAAGGCCGGCCTGGCCGCCGACACGTTTATTCCTGAACTTAGCTGCCCACTGGGCGAGGAACTGTTGCGGCCCACGCGAATTTATGTCAAGCCGATCCTCGCGCTGCTGGCCAAATATCAGGTGAAAAAAATAGTGAAGGCCATGAGTCACATCACTGGCGGCGGCCTG
Organism: Planctomycetota bacterium; assembly: GCA_021828935.1. Taxonomy (GTDB): domain Bacteria; phylum Planctomycetota; class Phycisphaerae; order WQYP01; family WQYP01; genus JAJZCU01. The sequence goes on from JAJZCU010000191.1 coordinate 1,462, forward strand.
CCGGGAAATCTGCCGCGAACGCTGCCGGAAGGCATGGACATTCGCCTGAAGCGCCAGGCCTGGCCGATTCCGCCTATTTATCAATTTTTACAGAAAACCGGGCCGGTGGATGAAGATGAAATGTTCAATGTGTTCAACATGGGCATTGGCTACTGCCTGATTGTGCGGCCCAACTTTACGCGACCGATCATGCAGCACTTGAAAAACCTGGGCGAACAGCCTTATTTTTTAGGCAAGGTAAAGCGCGGCAAAGGCGAACCGAAAGTGGCATGGAATTAACCGGCATGAGCGTGTTATTCAACAGTGAAATTCCGGGTATTGAGGTGCGCCGCGGCAAGGTGCGGGACGTGTACGATCTGGGCGATTCCCTGCTGATCGTGGCCACTGACCGCATCAGCGCGTTTGATGTGATTCTGCCCACCGGCATCCCCGACAAGGGGCGAGTTCTCACTGGATTAAGCAATTTTTGGTTTGGCAAGTTCCAGGGCGCCGTGGCGCACCATTTATTGGCGACTGAAGTTGAACATTTTCCCGCATACCTATGGCAACATTCAGCCATGCTGTCGGGCCGTTCAGTGATGGTGAAGAAAGCCCAGGTGCTGCCCATCGAATGCATTGTTCGGGGCTATGTGGCCGGCGGCGGCTGGAAAGAATATCAGCAAACCGGCGGCATCAGCGGCGTGGCGTTGCCCGCGGGCTTAGAGCAATGCCAGCAGTTGGCGGCGCCGATCTTCACGCCCACCACGAAGGCCTCCGCGGGCCATGACGCCCCAATTAGCCACGCGCAGTGTGAAGCGTTGGTGGGCGCGGAGATTTTCAAGCAAGTCGCTGAGCAATCGGTGCGTTTATATGAAATGGCCGCGCGGCACGCCTTGAGCTGCGGCATTATTTTGGCGGACGCCAAGCTGGAATGGGGGTTGTTCAACCATGAACTGATTTTAGTGGATGAAATTTTCACGCCCGACAGTTCCCGCTTCTGGCCGCTGGACCGCTATGCCCCGGGGCACGATCAGGAGAGCTTTGACAAGCAGTTCGTCCGGAATTACCTCGAAACGCTTGGCTGGAACAAAACCGCCCCCGGCCCGCAGTTGCCGGCGGAAGTGGTGCGGGCCACGCGGCAGAAGTATGTCGAGGCGTATGAGCGGCTAACGGGCCAAGTCTTGATGGCGCGGGAGCAGATGGGCTGAACTTTGCCCAGACGCATATTCCACACGATCATGAAACAAATTCTGCTCCTGCGGCATCATCTACCGGACGCATGTTGCGTGGCCGCCTATGATGGTCAGTGTAGGTTTGACCATTTTCACTATTTGGAGCGATCTTCTATGGCACGGAAATATTATGCATTGGGCGCGGTGGGTATGTTGGGGGCGGCCCTTTTGGCCGCGCCGCTGTTTTTGGTGAACGCCGGCGCGAATCCGGGGCGGGCCGATGCGCAGACCTTTAACAAAAAGGGGGCGACGATCATGCGGGAATTCAGCCGAACGGCGAGAAAATTTAGTACCGTCATGCCGCAGAACGCCGTGCTGGCCAATGCTAAAATACGGCAAAAATATGCTCCAAAAGCTCTGCCGCTGCTCCGAAAATTGGTCGATCTGACCAATCAATTTCACAAGGCCGACCCCAAAGCTTATAAAAACATGCGGTCCACCAAGTATCAATTGCTGGCCCTGATGGATGCCTTCGGAGATCGCAAATCCAGGAAGCTGCTGAGGGCGGAGGGGCGGGCTAACACCGGCCGGGGCATACAGGCGAAGGTGGCCCTGCGTCAGGCGGCATGGTGGGAAGCAGGGCGCAATACCGGTCGCCAGGACCGCGTGCTTGAGAAAATGAAGACATTGGCCAAAGCCCACCCTTACAATAACGCAATTGCCATGGCATTGTTTGACATGGGCAACAGCCCGGTGGCGCAGAAAAAAGAAAAGGCCCAGGCCATTTCCCTGTTGCAGCACATGCAAAGTCCGGCCGCCAAGGCCCTCTATGCCCACATGACCGGCAACGACCTACCGGCGCCGATCCAAGCTTTAATGAACAAGAAAATAGCGGTTTCCGGCCGGACGATGGCCGGCGGGCATTTCTCCACGAAAGTTTGGAAGGGCAAGCCCATCATTGTGGACTTCTGGGCAACCTGGTGTCCTCCGTGCCGCATGGAACTGCCACATGTGGAGAATGCGTACAAAAAGTTTCACAAAAAAGGTTTGGAAGTGTTGGGCGTCTCCAGCGACTACGTAAAAACGGCGTTGAAATCATTTTTGGCCAGCCATCCGATTATGAAATGGCCTGAACTCTACACGCCCGGGACGCATTGGAGCCCTGTTGCCACGAGCTATGGGATCACGGGCATTCCGACCGTCTTTTTCATCAATCGCAAGGGCGATCTTGTTCATGCCGGCGTGGGATACAACCCTGCCGAATTAAAGAAGTGGCTTAAGGTTATTATGAAGAAGTAAGCATCGGCGGCGAGGCGCCGGGCCGTCCGCGCGGGGTGGACGGCGAATGGCGGATCTAAACATGGCGCACCGACCGCAGGAAACGGTCGGTGCGCTGTTCATTTTTGCGTCCGGCGAGATCGGGCCGCCACTGCTCCGCCGTGTCACGGGCGCCGGGCGTATGCGTGCGGCGGGCAAAGCCTGCGCCCCGCCGCCGCGCTTTGGGGCTGTGCCGATTTGCCGTTACAATGCCCGGCGCCGGCGGATTGCCGGATTTATTAGTTGATGCTTCTGGAACCGCCGCATGCCTGCCGCTCCCCGCCGAATTCTTGTGACCTCCGCCTTGCCGTACGCCAACGGCGCGATTCATATTGGCCACCTCGTGGAGTATATTCAAACCGATATATGGGTGCGGTTTCAAAAAATGCGCGGCCATGCGGTGCTGTACGTTTGCGGCGACGATGCCCACGGCACGCCGATCATGCTGCGCGCCAAAAAAGAGGGCGTGGAACCCAGGGCCTTTATTGCCCGCATGAATCAGCAGCATCAGGATGATTTTGCGCGGTTCGGAATATCTTTTGACAGCTATTATTCCACCGATTCCCAGCAAAATCGTCAGCTAACGGCGCTGTTTTACCAGCGTCTGCACCAGGCTGGCCACATTGTTACCCACGATGTGGAACAGTTTTTTGATCCCGTGGAAAACGTTTTTTTGGCGGACCGTTTCATCCGCGGAACCTGCCCAAACTGTAAAACGCCCGATCAGTACGGCGATTCGTGTGAACACTGCGGCAAACATTATCAACCCACGGATCTAATTGATCCGCGCAGCGCCATCAGCGGCGCGGCCCCGGTGCGCAAAAAAAGCCCCCATTTTTTCCTGCGGCTGGAACATTTCCGCGAACGCCTGCAACGCCTGTTTGAAACGGACTTTGTTGACGCCGCCAGCCGCAATAAATTGCTGGAATGGTTCGGCAGTGAATTGAAAGACTGGGACATCTCTCGCGATGCGCCGTTTTTTGGTTTCCCGATTCCCGGCGAAGAAGGCAAGTATTTTTACAACTGGTTCGATGCCCCCATCGGCTATCTGGCGTCACTGGCCAACGCGCTGGGCGCGGGCGTGGATGAAACGCTGGAAGTGTGGCAGGAACCCGGCCGTGAGATTGTTCATTTTATTGGCAAAGATATTCCGTACTTTCACGGGCTGTTCTGGCCGGCCATGCTGGAAGGCGCAGGCCTGCGCACGCCGGACCACCTGTTCATCCACGGTTTTTTAACCGTGAACGGCGAAAAAATGTCCAAGAGCCGCGGCACTTTTATTAACGCGGAAACTTACTGCCGCCATTTTTGATCCGCG
>JAJZCU010000192.1 GCA_021828935.1 Planctomycetota bacterium
AAGGATGGAGCGTTCGCACCTTCATCTGCCGTCGCGGTTCCGCGCAAATTCAACCGTCCCGCGGGACTTTTTCTATCATTCTTCCCGGTTTCCCGGCATTGCGTTGCGACTTTATGCCGGGCTATTTCCAGCCGCCCTTCGGGCTACGGTTTCGGTCGGCGGCCATAATTATTTTTATTTAACAAGATCCGCCATGCCGGCGCCCCCCCCCGGGCAAGCTGGTGGCTATATGTTTGCGCCGCCATGCTTGGCGGTTCGCCGTTCAACTGCCAGGCCGTCGCCGGCCGCGCCGACTGCGGCATTGGGCGCCGTGCATGGGACAATTCTATGCCACGGCTTGTGGCGGGCAGGCGCCGGGCGTTAACTCGTTGGCGCTTTGCTCAATGGTTTCGGGCCCGTTTGGACGCGCCGCCGTGGCGCGGCGCACCACCAGCAGGCCAAGCCCCGCCAGAATTAACTCCAAAGACATCTGCATCAGTCGTGGAAGTGCCACGGCCACCACCACAAGGTCGACGGCGTTGTGTAACAGCGGCGCAAGGAAAAGCGCCTGCACGCCCTCGCGCACCCCCAGGCCGCCGGGCAGCAGGCTGAACATGCCCAGGCATATGGACAGGGCAAAGGCGCCGCAGAGCTTTGGAAATTCCGCCGGTGAAATCGCATGCATGCTGTGAACCGTGGCCCACAAAACAATGCCACCGAAGAACCAGCTTGGGAAAAACAGCAGCACGGCGCCGGCCAGATCGCGTTCTGGCAGACAGTTGGCCGGCTTCATGGCGGAGCGCTTAAAGGTGGCCAAAATTTTATTTAATATTGGGTAAAAAACGCGGGGGTGAAACAGGGCCAGCAAAACCGCCACCAAGGCCACGCACAGCACCAAATACAGCGGGTGGTCGCGGGCCACAAACACCAATGCCACGGAGCCCACCAAGCCCGCGGACAGCGTGTACATCGCGTTTTCCAACAACGTTGAAAGCAGGCAGGTCTCGCGCGCCATGCCCAGGCGCGTGGCCCGCTCCGCCCGCAACAGCACCAGCAGCACCTTGCCCGGCACATACTTGCCCAATTGGCTGAATGTATAGGCGCCCAGCAGCGGCACGGTGCGGGTGCGATCGCCCATGCGCCAGGCAATCCACCGCCATGTGAGCGCGTTGGTCAACTGCACGCACAGGTAGGCCAGCAGGGCCACAATTAAATACCAAGGATTTAAGTGCAGCGGATGCGTGCGCAGATCCGTCCAGGTTTTGCGCAGTTTCCATGCGACAAAGCCCAGCACAGCGACCATCACAACTATTTTGACCGTCAGTATGACTGTCTTTTTCATCCGTGAATGCCTTGTACGAAAAAGCACTTGAACTGCCGCGGCAACCCGCGCCGCCGTTAAACCGCCCCGTCGGGGTTTATTTACTGCAACGCGATGCGCGCCGGATGATTGCAGAAATTTCCGACTATCGCGTACAAAAACCCGGATGTGGATAGGTCGCCCGCCGGGCGCCCTATGCCACCGGGGCGGCCGCCTCGGTCGCCGCCTTTTTCGCAACGGCTCTTTTTCTGGGCTTGGCCGGGGCCTTGGCAGCTTTGCCCTTGGCGGGCTTTTCCGCGGCGTCTTCTGCGTCCGCCCCATAGTTGGTTCCCGCGGGCTTGGCCTTCGCCAGCACATCTGGCGGCGGCCAGGCGTCCTTGGCCTTGAGTTCCTGGAATTCGGCCAAACGATCTATCGGCAGCGTCATGCGGCATTTCGGATAGCCCTTGCAGGATAAAAATTCGCCGCGTTTGCCCGACCTGATTAACAATTCATGCTTTCCACACCGCGGGCACGGCAGACCGGAGGCCTTTGGCGGCGGCTGCGGCGGCAACGGCAATCCGGTTTTTCTATCAGGTTTCTGTATCACCTTACATTCCGGATAGCCCGAACACCCAAAAAATGGCCCAAAGCGTCCCAGCCGCTTGATCATAGGTTTCTGACACGTCGGGCACTTATGTTCCGTGACTTCCAACTGCACCGGCTTGCCTTCGCGATCCACATTCATGGCCCCTTTGCATTCAGGATAACGCGAACATGACAAGAAACGCTTGCCGCGCTTGGAGAGCTTGTACGCCATCATGGATCCGCACTCCGGGCATTTATACTCTGAAGGCGTGGCCTCGGCGCGGGCATGGGTCATGCGGTTTTCTGCGGTGGCCAGGTCTTTTTCCAATGGGTCGTAAAAGTTATGAACCACCTCCACCCAATTGCGGCTGGCGTCTTCAATCTGGTCCAGCTCTGATTCCACCTTGCGCGTGAAGCCGGTGTCCATGAGGTCCGGAAAACCTTCCACTAATTTGTCCGTGACTTTCATGCCCAGGTCGGTGGCGAAAAGACGCCGGTCCTTTACCTCTACATATTGCCGATCTTGTATGGTTGTGATGATGCTGGCATAGGTGCTGGGGCGGCCGATGCCTTCCGATTCCAGGGCCTTCACGAGACTGGCTTCGCTATAGCGCGGCGGCGGAGCGGTAAAATGCTGGGTGGGGGTTAAATCCAGCGGGGCCAGGGGCTGCGTCTCTTTTAACGCCGGCAGAATCTGCTCGTCAAAGCGGGTCATCGTTCCCATGACTTTTAGAAAGCCGTCAAATTCCAGCGTTCGGCCACTGGCCTTGAACGTGGCCACGGCGGCGCCACCGGCCGCCGCGCTGCCCGGCGCCTTGGGCCGGGCGTCAATGAGCGCTTCAGTAACCAACCAGCGGGCCGGGGTCATCTGGCAGGCCACGAAACGCTTCCAAATAATTTCATAAAGTTTAAATTGCTCTTCATTAAGAAAACCGCGGATGCGCTGCGGAGTCAGCGTCACATCGGTGGGACGGATGGCCTCGTGCGCTTCCTGGGCCCCGGCCTTGGCGGCGTAGACGTTGGGCGCCTGCGGCAGATAATTTGTGCCAAAATCCTGTTGAATGAAAGCGCGCACGGCTTTGATGGCATCGGCGCTGATGTTCTGCGAATCGGTACGCATGTAGGTAATCAAACCCACGGCGCCCAGTTCGCCTAATTCAACGCCTTCATAGAGGCTCTGCGCCACGCGCATGGTGCGCTGGGCCCCGAAGCCCATCTGGTTGCTGGCCGCCTGTTGCAGCGTGCTGGTGGAAAACGGCCCCGACGGCCGCGATGCCGATTGGCGCGAGGTGAGTTGTCTGACCGAAAACGCGACGGGCGATTTTGCAAAATCAACCACGCCTTCAATGTGGGTGAGATTTAAGGCCGCGGCCCGCGCCGGAATGCCGCGCGGGCCGTTTTTACCATCATTGGCCACGGTGACGACATTTTTGACGATTAGGCCCACGGCGGCCGCGGCGTCGCGGGCCACGGTGACATCTTTGGGGTCAAATTTCTTGCCTAAGAATTCCAGCAGTTGCGCCTTAAACGCGCTGTTCTCCGCCAGCCAGCGCGTTCTTTCCGCCGCATTGGGGGCGCCTGCCGCAGGCGCGGAATCGGTGCCGTCATCGGGCTCATCCTCATCGCCGGTTAAAAAGCTTTGCCATTCCCCGGCCAAAGCAGCGGCCCGTAGCAAATCGGTGGTGAAATAGGCGTTTAGTCGCCAGTATTCTTCGGGTTGAAACGCCAAAATTTCGCGCTCACGGTCCACAATCAATTTGACGGCCACGCTTTGCACGCGCCCGGCGGAGAGACCCCGCGCCACCTTTTTCCAGAGCAGGGGCGAAATTTTGTAGCCCACCAGCCGATCCAGAATGCGCCGCGCCTGCTGGGCATCAACCTTGGGTTGGTCGATTAGCCGCGGATTTTGAAACGCATGCAGAATCGCACTTTTTGTGATTTCATTAAATACCACGCGCTTGGCCTGACCGACGTTTAACCCCATGGCGTGCGCCAAATGCCATGCGATGGCTTCGCCTTCACGGTCCAAGTCGGTCGCCAGATAAACTTCGGCGCTGTTCCGGGCGGCGGCGCGCAAGTCGCGGATGAGCCCCGAGCGCCGCGCAATGATTTCATAGGTGGGCTGAAAATTGTTTTCAATGTCCACGCCCATCCCTTTTTCGGGCAGGTCGCGCACATGCCCCATGGAGGCTTTCACTTCATAATTCTCGCCGAGATACTTATTGATCGTCTTGGCCTTTGCCGGCGATTCCACAATCACCAAGGTCTTGCCGAAACCTTGCGTTCTTTTTCCTGCCACGATTACCTCTTATCTGCTGTTGAAGCGCTTGGAGCCCAAGCAGCCTGTTGTAAAATTTTCCCTGACGCCCGTTGACCCAACCCGCTGGACCAAGCCCAAAGGGCCTCGAGGTTCGATGCACGACCGCTTAGCCTATTCTATACGCCGGGCAAGTTGGTTATCGGTCCAACGCCGCTGCGGACTACTCACGGCGTTTCACCTGGCCCCGTCCTCTTGATGTTCCCTGGCATTAGCTCCCCCGTTGGAACAGGATTTGTATCAAGTGAGGCAGGTTGTCCAGCGTGGCGGACCACGGCCGGATATGGCCAAGCTGTTCCCCATGCGACCAACTTTACGCAGCGGAGCAAGCTATTCAACCCAAATAAGACAGAATGTCAAGTTCGACGCTTGAATTAGAATGGAGAACATCCGGTATCCGCTGGGCCGATGAATTGCACTTTCCGCTTGGTAGCGGTAATTTTAGTCTCTTTATGCGTCCTAACGCTTTTCTGGAATTTCATAGATGACCACGACCGTTGGTTTAGTTTTGGAACAGACCCTTGGCCATGTGACGCATGACCGCAACCTGCGAGACTATTTGTCGGGCAATCAGGACGTGCGCGGCATCTACATGCCGATTGCACCTTCCGCACCCGATGGTTATGAACGCTTTCCCATCATCAAAAACAACCTGACCTTGAAAGCCAGCCTGCGTGCGAAGGCGGCCGTCGCACGCGCAATGCGTGATTCGCCGTTGGACGTGATCTTTTATCACACGCAGGTCACGGCACTGTTTTCCAGCCAGTTTGCCCGGAAAGTGCCCGTGGTCATTTCCCTGGATGCCACGCCCGCCAACTTTGATTGCATCGGGGGCGCCTATGGCCATATCCGTGGGTCTGGCCCGGCTGAATCAGCAAAAGCATGGTTGACGCGACGCATGTTTCGCACCGCCGCACATGTGGTTTCCTGGAGCCGCTGGGCGGCGACTTCTCTGGCCGACGATTACGCCGTGCCGGCTGAAAAAATTACGGTCCAACGGCGAAT
>JAJZCU010000193.1 GCA_021828935.1 Planctomycetota bacterium
TCAGTGCGGCACACGCCGGCCAGTTGAACCTGCACCAGGGCCTCGTCCGCGGCCGGCACGGGGTCCGGGTGGAACGGCTTATACTTAAGTTCAGTGCCGTCAAAAACCAATGCCCGCATAACAACAATCCGTCCTCAAAATCCAGTCGGCCAACTAGACTCGCTTCTAACGGCCGCGTTTGGATGCCCCTTCAAGTATTTTTTCCTGATCGCTGGGGCGTGGCTGGGCCCGGAACCAGCGCAGCCACGGGGCCGCGTAAAGAGGATAATTCTGGCCGGTCAGGCGGCGCAGCGAGTCCCATGCAAACCGCGCCACGGCAATGCTGTGATCATCAAGCGCGTTAATAAGGCCGCGAACCACCCGCCGCTGGTCGTAACGGTGGAGCGCCAGGGCGCAGGTGGCGCGCACCTGCGATGAGGGGTCGGTTGCCAATAAATGCAGGAGCGTGGGAACCGCGGCCGGGGCCTGCACATGTTCCAGCGCCACGGCGGCGTCGCGCCGGACAAATTCGGTTTTGTCGTGCAGTCCTTTAATAAGGTATGGCGCCACGGAGGGCTGGCGGGAAGTGCCCAGGGCCAAAAGGGCCTGCCCCCGCACCAGCGGGTTGGGATCAGTGGTTAACAGGCGGTATGCGGCCATGTACGGCGCCCGGTGGCCGTACGGTTGGCGGGAAAAATAAGCAATGGCCGCGCGGCGCGCATCCGGATTGGTGGCGTTAAACAATCGGCGGGCATTCTGTTGGGTCTGCGGCGCCATAAACGGCCGCAGCACGCCGGGGCGGCTTGAGCGGTAATCGCCATGGGTGGCGCATCCGCCCAAGAGGCCCAGGGCCAGCAGGCCGGCGGCGACAGAGACTTGGGCAATGACCGCGGCAAAACCGCGCCGGGCCCCAGCGCCGGGCGCGGCCCCGGAATTGCCGCCGGCGAAGGCCCTTCTGGAAAACAATTTTGTAGGGTTGCGCGTCATGCTTGTTCCACCATGGCGGCTTCCAGCATCTCCGCCGCCACGGCGGTGGGCTGGCCGATTTCATGCCCTAAAAACAGACTCGCCAGCCGTTCAAAGCGCAAGCCCTGGTCCGTTACATAACAAGTAAATTTGCCCCGTTTTCCCGGCGGCCGCAGTTGCCGCAGACCATCGAGAACGCCGTGCGCTTCCAACGCGGTCTGCCGGGCGGCGTCCACCAACTGCGTCCGCGGGCCCAGCACGTCCGCGATGGCGGAGGCAAAAATCGGATAATGGGTGCAGCCCAAAATCATGGCGGTGATGTTCAACCCGGTAAATGATGCTAAATAATCTTCCAGCACCGCGCGGACAATCGGACTGTCCGCGGAGCGGCCTTCCTCGATTAGCGGCACCAACAGCGGGCACGGCCGGCCCACTACATGCACCCGATGATCCATGTGCGCAATGGCCGTGGGATAGGCATTGCTGGCAATCGTGGCCTCTGTGGCGATCAGGCCGATGCGGCACGGACCGCCCGGCGCGATGCTCCGGGCCAGGGTTACCGCGGCGCGGGCGCCGGGCTGCAATACGCCCAGCACCGGCACTGGAAATTCATCCGCCAGGGTTTCCAAGGCCGTGGCGCTAACGGTGTTACAGGCCACCACCAGCAGCTTGGGTTGCAGTTGCATCAGGAAACGCAGGCATTGGCGGGCGAAGCGCAACACGGTAGGGGCGCTTTTCGAGCCGTAGGGCAGACGCGCGGTGTCGCCAAAGTAAACAATGGATTCATGCGGCAGGGCCTGGCGGATCGCGCGGGCCACGGTCAGCCCGCCCAAACCAGAATCAAATACGGCAATGGGTGAATGGGAATCATCCGGCAGCATAATGGCATCCTTGCACGGGCGGCGGACTGAAAAATTTCGCTTCACGGAACTCATGGCGCTTGCAGGCATTGCGGGCGGTTCTGTCATCATGGGGACGGAATTCCCGGCGCCGTTGTTTCCATCAGGCCCAGTTCTTCCAAGGCCCGTTGCGCAGCGCGTTGTTCGGCCTGCTTTTTGGCTGCGCCCCAGGCGGAGGTAAAGGCCCGGGCGCCAATAACCACCCGAATTTCAAAGCATTTGCTGTGATCGGGGCCTTTTTCGTCCAACAGTTCATACATCGGCGTGCCGCTGAGATTCTTCTGCGCATACTGCTGCAGGGCGGACTTGTAATTTTCCTGATGTTCAGTGGAGGCATATTGTTCAATCCACGGTTCCATGTGGCGCACGATAAAATCGCGCGCCACGTCAAAGCCGCCGTCCAAATACATCGCCGCGATGATCGCTTCAAACACGCCCGCGGCAATGCTGCTGGGCCGGTCGCCGCGCTGTTCCATCCCCTTGCCGACAAACATCAGTTCGGTCAGCCCAATGGCGTTGCTTACCGCCGCGCAGGTGTTGCGGCTGACCACGGCTGATTTTAATTTGGTCAGTTCGCCTTCCATGTCTTCGGGATAAATTTCAAAGAGGCGGTGGCACACCACCAGGCCCAGCACCGCGTCTCCCAAAAATTCCAGCCGCTCATTGGAGTGCAACCGGTCATCGGCAATGGAAGCATGGGTGAGGGCGGCCTTTAACAAGCCATGGTCCTGAAAGCGATAGCCCAGGATCAGCTCACACTGCTGCACCAGTTCTTCTGAAATCATGCCCGTTCCAATGTGCGCAATCGCGACTTCATCAACTATCATATTGGACCCGCTCCCTGGGGCAGTATCGGCTGCGGCAAATCAAGACACGCTGGAACCATCAGCGTCGCGTAACTACATCACGTTATGCGGCTTGTCTTCCACACCGAATTGGTCGTTACTATACCCGCGCAAGGTTTGCGCGGCAACGGGTTCGGGCCATGTGCCGACGCGTTATTCTTCGGTTCTATTTGCTTGCATCGGCCACTTGCGGATAAATTGCCGAATTATGATTCAGTCCAGTACCAATTCTGACCCATCCGCGACGCCCGTGCTCGGCGCGGCGGACGCTGTGCCCGGCGATGTTTCAACCGCTGAAGCGTTTGTGCATCAGCAGGGGGGCGCTGCGTTGCCGGCCGCGGAAGAATCCGGCGCTGAGGCGAATGCTGAGACTAAAACCGCGGCCCAGAACTGCCCCGCTACGGAAGCGGTGGTTGCGGTCCAACCAGTTGCTGTTGATGCGTCGGGCGAATCGCCTGCCTTGGCGATGGACGCCCCGGCGCCGTGCTCGGCTGATGGGTCCCTGATGCCCGCAGCCGTTGCCGCGGAAGGCGTCGTTGGGGACAATCAAGCGCCGCTGCCTCTAATACCGGTGGTGGAGGCCATTTTGTTTTCCAGTGACATGCCGTTAAGCGCCGGAAAAATCGCCGAGACCGTGGGCTTGGACAGCACGAAACCGGTGAAGGCGGCCATTGAAACGCTCAACGCGGCCTATGCGCAGCGGCAGGCGGCGTATCGGGTGGAAGAGCGGGCGGGGGGATACCAACTGCTTACGTTACCGGAATATGCCCAGTATGTGCAGCGGCTGGCGCGGAAAAAAAGATGAGGGGCGCCTGACGCCTGCGGCCTTGGAAACTTTGGCGGTGGTGGCGTATAAACAGCCGATATTAAGGGTGGATGTTGAGGCCATACGCGGGGTTTCCTGCGGGGAAATGATCCGGTCGCTGATGGAGCATAATCTGGTAAAAATTGTGGGCCGGGCCCAGGAAGTCGGTCGGCCGATGCTGTATGGCACCACGCGGTACTTTTTGGAAGTGTTTGGCCTGGCCACCCTGCGCGATTTGCCGCAGGCCGGACAGTTGCAGCGTCCGGCGGCGGCTGAGGGGTAGTGCTGGGCTGGATTGCCCAGTTGAGGTTTAAGCGCCGGCTACTGAACACCGAACAGCGGAACCATAGGAAATAAAAAAGGCCATTAGGCGGACCTCGTCCCGATCGGCTATGATGAGTCGTCTGATCATCAACGCCGCGGGGCGGTGCGCCCCGGCGATCAGACGAAATGCAGTGCGCCTTTTTGCGGCCATTGCCCGGTTTTCGTTTTTTGATAAGTGACCATTGACCCCGCGAAAGGCTTTGAATGGAATTAGCCCCGACACTTTCGGCGACCACCGCCGCGCACGGACGCCCGGACGCCCCCAAGGTAAAATTTAACGGCAGCGACCGCTTCATTCGCGAACTGCGCCGCCGCGTCGACGGTTATTTTGAACACACCGGCCTGCCCCGGCGCGACTGCCCGCAGATGTATTTTAAGACGGCCACCATTTTGGCTTGGTTTTCCGCGGCCTATTTGCTGCTGATGTTTTTCGCCACATCCTGGTGGCTTATTGTTCCGCTGGCTGTGGTGCTGGGGCTTTCCGTGGCCGCCATCGGCTTTAACATTCAACATGATGGCAATCACCGGGCTTATTCCAATCGCCCGTGGGTTAATAAAATCATGGCGCTTTCGCTGGACGTCATGGGTGGCAGTTCATATCTGTGGGATTGGAAACACAACTCGATACATCACACCTACCCCAACGTGGACGGGCAGGATGATGACATTGACGTGGGCATGTTCGGCCGGCTTTCTCCGCACCAAAAGCATTACTGGTTCCACCGGATGCAGGGCATTTACCTGTGGGGGCTGTACGGATTTTTGGCAATTAAATGGCATTTCTTTGATGATTTTTACAACGTGGCCGTGGGGCGCATCGGCGAGCGTAAAATTCCGCGCCCCAAAGGCAAAGATTTGGGCGTGTTTATCGGCGGCAAGGTGATCTTCTTTTCCATCGCATTTGTCATCCCCATGCTGCTGCACCCCGTGATGGATGTGCTGGCCGTGTACGCGATGGCCGCATTCGTCAGCGGCGTGGTGCTTAGCGTGGTGTTCCAACTGGCCCACTGCGTGGAGGGCGCCAACTTTCCGCAACCGGTCGCCACCAGTGAAGGCCATGCCCGCCTGGATACCGACTGGGCCGTGCATCAAGTCACCACCACGGTGGATTTCGCCCGCGGCAACCGCGTTTTGTGCTGGCTGTTGGGCGGCCTGAATTTTCAGGTGGAGCACCATTTGTTCCATAAGATATGTCATGTGCATTACCCGGCGCTATCCAAAGTTGTGGAAGAGGCCTGCCACGAATGCGGCGTGCGATATCGGTCCCACAAAACGTTTTTCGGCGCCGTGGCGTCCCACTACCGCTGGTTGGTGCAAATGGGCCGGCCCAATCCGGCGTGAAAAAGGGGGGGGGCGGCAACCCG
>JAJZCU010000194.1 GCA_021828935.1 Planctomycetota bacterium
CATCGCGGCGAAAAGGCCGTTGCTGCCCGAAACGTGCATTATCCGCCAGTGCGCCAAAATCGCAAAAGTTGTCCCGCCGCGGAACGGCGGGCGCTGCGGCGGCGCCGGGTCGGTTTTACGGCGCCATTAAAATTTCCATCATTTTAGGGTAACGCATCAAAAAATCGCGAGTCACGCGGTAATGCTCGGTATCCGTGTAGCGTGTGCGTCGCAGGCCCTTCTCGCAGCAGGCGTAAATGCGGCTTTCGGGATAGGCCATGATAATCGGCGAATGCGTTGCCACAATAAATTGCGATTTGGCGCGCACCAGGTCATGCACCAGCGTCAGAAATGCCATTTGCCGCATCGGGGATAAGGCGGCCTCGGGTTCATCCAGAATATACAGCCCGTTGCCGTGGAATCGTTGCGTCATCAGGCTGAAGAATGATTCGCCATGGGACTGCTCGTGCAACGGACGGGCGCCGTAGGCATCGCCGATCAATGGGTCCTGACACACGATGCTGTCAAGCTTTTCAATTTCTGTGGCCACGTTAAAAAAAGATTCCGCACGCAGAAAATATCCGTCGGTAGGCCGCTTCACGCCCCGCACGAGCCGCAACCGTTCACACAACGGGCTGTGCGAGGCCCGCGTTGTGAAGTTAAAATTTTTCGATCCGCCCTCGGCGTTAAAACCAGCGGCCACGGCAATGGCTTCCAGCAGAGTCGATTTACCGCTGCCGTTTTCGCCCACAAAAAAGGTGACCGCGGGATGCAACGCCAGCCGCCGCATGTCCCTTACCACGGGCAGCGAAAATGGATAGGCATCAAAAGAGGCAATTTCATCGCGTCGCAGCACGATTTCGCGAATGAATTGTTGTGAAAGTCTCATGACACCGCCTGCGCGCGCCAAACCGGGCGCACCGTATCACATCATACGTACCCGCGGCAGCAGCACAATTTTACGACGTTTCACGGGACGACTCGCCTGCGGCCGGGACCGGTTTACAAATCGCGGATCGATTGCCGACGCAGACGAAACCTCGGCCTGGCTGTTATAAGCGTGGAATTTAGAAAATAGATCATCGCGTTCGCCCGAATGCGACTCTGGTTGTTCATCCGCGGTTCTCCCGCAGGCCACCGCCAAATTGCAATGTGGCTCCAATATTATTAACCGCTGATTACGCGAATGGCGCGGATGGGCGACGAACAGGTATCCGAACGTTGGCCAGCGGAACGACAACCATCGTGCAAGGGGCTCAAAACCCATTTCCCACTCCGTCGTATCCGCGTCATCCGCGGTTCTTCCGCAGGCCACCGCCAAATTGCAATGCGGCTCCAATATTATTAACCGCTGATTACGCGAATGGCGCGGATGGACGACGAACAGGTATCCGAACGTTGGCCAGCGGAACGACAACCATCGTGCAAGGGGCTCAAAACCCATTTCCCACTCCGTCGTATCCGCGTTCATCCGCGTCATCCGCGGTTCTTCCGCAGGCCACCGCCAAATTGCAATGCGGCTCCAATTGATGGGCGTAGCTGGGACAAGCTACTGTCGATCGGTGCGTGGTATCGCCTTGCAAAATCTGGGTAACGACAAGGTCAAGGCCGCAGCGATAACGTCCACCGGCCAGGCGGTGGTTGGCGCCGCAAAAACAAAAAAGGCGACGCAAACCCCGCGAAGAGCTCCAGTCGCCTTTTCCAATGCTGTTGAGTTCTGGTGTTTACCGCGTGCTGGCTTTGCCGGCAAAGTAGCCAAATCCGGCCACCAGCAGGCTGAAAATCACGAGCACGGCAATAAAGATGTACAAATTTCTGGCCAGTGTGTTGATCCATCCGGGAAAGAAGCCTTCAAACGCCGCGCCGGCAACGATGGCTGCCAGCAGCATCGCGCAGATCGCGGCGAAGGCCATCCCGCCAAACGCGCCCGCGGCAGGGTCCGGCGCTTCGACCACCGTGGCCAGCCCCATGGGGGCCTGGGCCGGCGCCATGTTCTCCAGACCGCTGGGCCCGGATGTTAATTCACCGCCCCCCGCGGGCCCGGGTTCAAAAATTCCCGTCGCTGAACCCACCGCCGATTTGCCGCCCTCTTTTCCAGGATAAATTTCATCGAGCAGTTCGGCGCCCAGGCTCGTGTCGTCGCTTTCCCGCGTGAGGTCCAGCAACCCTGAACCGCTGCCGACACCTTCAAGACTCGATGGCGATATGCCCTCATCAATCGGCGAAGAAATTTGCGTTTGGGCGCTGGCGTCCACGGGCTTTACCGCATGGGTATCCAGCACATTCACGCCCTGTCCGGTGACCACCGTATCGTCCTTGGCAGGCACGGGCTTGCTGACATCCGCTTCGGCTAATGACACGGAATCGTGCGAAGATGGCGGCGCCAAATCAATGCCCGAATCGCCCGCGGCGCCTTTGATCCCAATGACCGAAGAGCCGGTCTTGGCTTCGCTGGCCAGCCGGTCCACCTGGTCCACCTTGTACATGACCTTGTTGCCGTCATGGAACTGCCGCAGCTTGTTATCGGTAACATACTGTTGCAGTTGGTCTGGCCGCATGCCAAGTTTGGTGGCGGCTTCATCTGAACTGTAGAACATTTTGGCCATGTCATGCTCCTGAAAAAACGCCAAGGCGTCTGGACGAATCTGGACCTTTTTACTGTTATAGCCGCCCGGCCGCCCGCGCGTCCAGAAATTTCTTTTTTTAGGCGCGTTTTCGGCGCTGTGGCCCGGAATCCGCAGCGGGGCCGACGCCCAACCCGCCGGTTCAATCGCGATTACTTGTTGGCCCGTTTATTAATTTTTGCATGCTTCCGACGCTGCCGCTGCTGCAGCACCAATTTTTTCACCTGGTGCGGCGTGGGGGCCTCGTTGTTTAAGTCCTTGAGGAAACGGTCGTATTGAAAATTGCGGGCCGCCATGAGCCGCAGGCGCGACCGTTGCGGCAGCGTTTCATACACGCACAACGTGTCGGAATCCAAATCCATTAAGAACACGCCATATTGATGTGGGCCCAACTGCCCGGGCATCATGTAAATGCCGTTGGCGCCGAGCATGCGCCGATGTGTGCCGCGGGCGTAGGCCGGGGCGCCGGCCAAAAAAGCCGGCAGTGCGGATGGTCCACGGTGGTTGTAAACCGCCGCAGCGGCGTTGGCCAAAAGTCCCAAGCCAATGCACCACAACGCGGGCGGCAGCAGGCGATCACGAAGCGTGGGTTGAAGCGTTTGCATGGCAGAGAGTTTATCCACAAAGTGCGGCGACCGGCAACAGCAAACTTTAGGAATTGTTGAAAAACGCCTGGCCCGGGGCCCGCACCTGTCGCTGCCCGACCGCTTTGGCCCCGCCAAAAGACCCTGCGGCGAATGGGCCGCCGGTCTGGTTGGCGGTCGAATGACCGAAAATTTTTCACTCGGGCGTTTTGACTATTGCTTCGCTACCATGTAAAAATGGTTCTGGAACACCATGCACTTGTAGTAAGCGCATGAAAAAGTAAACAGCACTCAGGAGCTTTCACCATTAGCAGCCAGCACGGTTTGCGTTGTAACGAACAGATTCGTATCACGCCGGTTCGTTTAATTAATGATAAAAACGAGCAGGTCGGAATCATCCCCACACTGGAAGCCATGCGCCTGGCGCGGGAGGCCGGGGCGGACTTGGTGGAAGTTTCGCCCATGGAGCGTCCGCCGGTCTGCCGCATCATGGACTACGGCAAGTGGAAGTACAAACAGCGCAAGAAAGAGCAGAAGTCGCACACCGCCGGCGCCCACGGGCAGCAGTTAAAAGAACTGCGCATCAAGAGCGTCAAGATTGATATTCATGACCAAACCACCACGGTCAACAAGGCCCGTAAGTTTTTGGAAGACGGGCACAAGGTGCAATTTAACTTGATGTTCAAAGGCCGCGAGATGGCCCATGTTGATCTGGGCCGCGCAATCTTGGAACGCTTCAAGGCCGACCTTGATGTGATGGCCAAGCCCGAGCGCGAACCGAAGCTGGAAGGCCGCCGCATGATCATGGTGCTCACGCCGCGCTCCGGCGGCCCTGCCCCGCAGTGACCACCGCGCTGCACTGGTTCCGGCGAGACCTGCGCCTGCGCGACAACGCCGCGCTGTATACCGCCGCCGCTGAACACGACAGCGTGGCCGGTGTTTTTGTGATCGATGCGCGCTGGTTTCCCGCCGCCGCCGGAAAAACCGGACCGTTTCAGGCCACATTTTGGCTACATTCATTAATTCAATTGCACGCCGCCGCCGCCGCACATGACATTCCACTTTACATTCTCGCCGCCGCCGATCCCGTGCGGGCAATCATCGATCTGGCCGCGCAACTGCGCGTCGATGCAATCACGCTGAACAAAGATTACGAACCCGATCAGATCAGCATGGACCTGCGCCTGGCGGAAGATTGTGAAAAAATCGGCCTGAAGCTGCGGCAATTCAAGGATTCGGTGGTCTTTGAAGAACACGAAATTTTAACCGGCAAAGGGACTCCCTACACCGTATTTTCTCCCTATAAAAAAGCCTTTCTGGACCGCCTGAAAACCAGCCCCGAAGCCGCGACGGTACGCGGTCTGCCGCGCCGGCCCAGAAACGCAATTCCCGCCCAGAGGCGCCATTCCGGCGGCGCCCCCCTTTCCCTTCCCGGCCCCCGTTCCCGCCCCCGCCGATCTGGGCTTCCCCGCCGTACGCCTGGACATACCGGCCGGTGAAATTGGCGGCCTAAAATTGCTCCACAATTTCTGTTCCGGCCCCATTCATGATTATCAGGAAAAACGCGATGTTCCCGCGGCGCCCGGCGTGTCGCGCCTGTCGGCCCATCTTGCCGCCGGAACGCTTTCGCCCCGCCAGTGCTTCGCCGCCGCCGCGAACGCCCGCGCCACCACGACTGCCCCCGGCGCCGCCAGCGCGACGCAAGCCGGCATTGACGCCTGGATTGGCGAACTGATCTGGCGCGAATTTTACCGCATGATTCTCTTTTGCTTTCCGCACATCGTGCATGAAGCGTTCGACCGGCGCTACGCCACGCTCGCCTGGAGCAACCCGCCCACGCACTGGCAGGCCTGGCAAAATGCCCTGACCGGTTATCCCATCATCGACGCCGCCATGCGGCAATTAAAAACCACCGGCTGGATGCACAACCGCCTGCGCATGATCACCGAGATGTT
>JAJZCU010000195.1 GCA_021828935.1 Planctomycetota bacterium
CGGTGCTGCGGGCGACGCAGTGGGAAAAACCTGTGCGCCGCTTAACCCTGACATTTTTCACGCCTGGGGCGTGCCCAGCATGTTGGCCGCCGGGATGCAGGGCGGGTGCGGCGCCGTGGCCACCCTCGCCGCGCCACTGCCACAGCGGCAATGGAATACGGTGCGTTCATTGCTCATGCGCCCGAATCGTCCGATGTTTTTAGTCACCAATTCCAAGGCGCTCCATCACCTTGCCTTAAGCCATGGCGTGCCCGCCCAGACCACCACGGTCATCAACCAGGGCATTGCAATGGGGGGAGTCGGCGGCGATGCGGACGCACGCGCGAACCTGCGGCGCCGGCTGGGGTTGGACGCCGCCGCCGGGCCAATCATCTGTTTGCCGCCCCCTTATGTGCCCGCCGCCCGGCACGACCATGGTCTATGGGCGGCCGGCATCTTGCGCGAGATTCTGCCCGGAAGTCGGGTTATCCTCCCGCCTGCCCCCGCCGGGCCGCATGGCGCCCCGGCGCGGCACGCCTTGCGCCGCACGGCACATTTTGCAAATCATCTTTCACACCCCGACATGGTGTTGATGCCGCCAAATTTTACTTGGCAGGATATTCTGGCCGTGTCCGACATTTGCCTGTGCGCCGCAGATGGACCAATACCCACCGGCGCCATTTTGCAAGCCATGGCCGCCGGCGTGCCACTGGTTGCCACGGCCATCGCCTGCATCGCCGAAATTGCTGAGAATCAATTCAACGCGCTGTTAAGCCCGCCCGGCCAGCCGCGGGCGCTGGCCGCCCGGCTGGAGGAATTGGCGGCCGACCCCAGTCTGGCCTCGCCGCTGGTGGACAAAGCCCGGCGCGAGATTTTCATGCACCACAAACCGCGCGTGATGGTCGAACAGTATGATGCGCTGTACGCACGCGCCCAAACGTCCGTCGGCACATCGGCGACCGAGGCGCAAACGTAATTTGCGTACAAACGCGCCCGGCGCCGTACGTGCCCGGGATGCCGTCGCGCCCGCACGACGGCCGCGGAATTAAAGGCCAAAAAATCAGAGCCGAAAGCGTAAGCGCGGGCCGTAGCCGCGGGGAGTGGTGGTTTATTAATTGCCATATAGCAACGGACAGGCAGACCATTGGCCGCCACATTTTTTTAACCTGCCATCCGCCAGCGGGGGATGCAAATAAAGATTACGGGTCTTCCCGCCGATAACTACAACCTCGGCTTCGTTTAAAAAAGGCAAATTTGTCCGCCAAGCTACCTGGCGTCCAGAATTTGTGTATTTTGCTCCAGTGCTTTATTCATTTCGGCCTTGTGTTTTATTTCTGCCCCATCAACGTTCATCCCGGGCCCGTTAGCGAGCACGGGACGAAGGGTCCTGCCGCAGCGCTCGCAACAGGTACTCGCATGCATCCGACTCATTCAGGAATTTCCGATTTCCCGATTCAAGCCCTCGTTCACTGTAATACACATCCCAAACCCCGTGCGATTCCCGAATGGTGTACCGCTCTGATTCATGGCCGCTGTCCAAGTCATACATGTCAGATCGGATACCCTCTTTTTGGAGGACATCCTTTAATTCCCGCCTGTTCATTGAGCAATCCTCCTTGCGCCCCTGGACTGCCGTAAATGCCCCGGTTCGGTGGCAACTACGGTTGGATCTCCACAGGAGCACGTCGCCACGGACAGGAGTATGACTGAAAGGTCGTAATTTTCCAAGTTTGTTTGTCAACGCATTGGCATCCGTCGCCCGGTGTCCGCGCGGTTGGCACTGTCCCGGCCGGCGCCGCCGGCCACAATTTTCTCTCTTCCTCGATTGCGTGGCTAAAAAGGGGGGCGGCCATCCTGGCCGCCGAATCGTGCGCCTGCGTTGCAATGACACAGAACATATGTGAATTACTGCGGCGGGATCGAAGCCCGCCCCCCTTTAAACGCCGCCCCCCCAGCCGTCCTCCGTTCGTTCTCAGCGTATTCCGCGTCTCAGCGTTTTTTTTCAT
Source organism: Planctomycetota bacterium (assembly GCA_021828935.1). Classification (GTDB taxonomy): domain Bacteria; phylum Planctomycetota; class Phycisphaerae; order WQYP01; family WQYP01; genus JAJZCU01. The sequence continues at coordinate 1,986 of JAJZCU010000195.1, forward strand.
TGGCCTGTGCGACCTCGCCCGCCCCGGACGGGCAGCGCGATGTTAGCAATCAATCACAGCACCAGGGGTATTCTCTATTAATCCGTCCATTTTGTTCTCTGTGTTCTCTGTGCCCTCTGTGGCCAATCAATCGCCGTAGGACCAGGGAAATCATATGTCGAACTCAATTGGCCCGTTGACCAACACATGCCAGCGGCAATCGGCGCCAGCGCCCTGCGCGGGTCAAAATCTCGACGATTTTTCGCACGCCGTCGGCCGTAATTCCGAAGGCCGAAGGCAGGCCGTCCTTTCGCCCATAGGGCCCAGGCCGCGGCGGCCGATGCGGCTGCAAGGGGCGGATAATGGAATCGCATTTCATATTAACTGAACCCTGATCTCCGTGCAGCGGACCAAGCCTCGATCGCCGGTTAGGATCAGGTCCGCGCGGGATACCATCGCCGTGGCCACATGAATCGCGTCCGGCGTTTTTATTGCGTGCCGCACGCGTAAATCCGTTGCCAATTCGATTACCGAGGCATCGATTTCCACCAGACTGACCGCCTGCTGTATAAAAAACCCGTCGTAAAGGGCCGTGATTGCCGATTGCCCCTTGCGCAGGGGGCTTACCCGACATTCCAGCCGGGAAAGGCGTGAGGTGAGGATGGCTCCGCCGCCACTCTCAGCGCGCTTAATCCAAGCCAAAACCGCGTTGCGCAGATTTTCAACGCCCTCTATACTGTAAATAATTGCGCTGGCGTCCAGATACAGGTTCACCCGCGGTTCTCCCACGCGGTGCGTTCTGACTGAATCTGTTGATCGATCTCCTCGCGGCTGCGCGTCCCTGGAGGAAGGTTGCCCAAAAAGTTACTTAGCGCCGGCGCCTTTTCGCCATGCGCCGGGCGTACAATTACTTCTACGGTTGCATTGAGGTCCGCCACGGGTTCATTAAGTTCCACATTGCGCGGCCCCACCAGCCGGCCGCCGATGAGAATTGCGTTTCGCATGAAGATCGTCCTTCACAGTACCAGTTTGAAGCATAGCAAGTTGCGCAGCCGGAGCTATTGGGCGCATGTCAGGCGGTTCCCGGATACCGGATGCCGCCGAACTGATCCTCCATCCCGTTAGCCGCAGTATACCGTGCCCCCGCCGGACTGACACAAATCCGCCGCGCCGATGCCCGTGCTCTCGGCCAGCGCCGCGCCATTTTGCCCGCCGCCATACCCTGCGGCAAAACCGCCCAGCCCGCCGCCCGCCAAGCCGCCAATGGCGCCCGCCGCCACGAACCCAGGCCCGCCCGACGCCACGCCCAGCATGATGCCAACGCCCACCGCCGCGCCAGTGGCCACGGCCCCCACGTTCCTATCAACAAACCCATCAATGCCCGTCGCCCCGCCGGTGGGATCATACGCGCTAATCCCCGCCTGAACCGCGCCCAAGTCCGGCGTTAATAAGCTTTGCTGGCGGGGATTGAATGTCTGGGCGCCGGCGCCATACGTGCCGGAGATGCCATCATACATTTGTCCATGATAAAGAATGTTCCAGCTATAATCGCTGCCAAGATACGACAGCAACTGCGTGCCCGTATCAAACACGCTGCCGGAGAATTGCTGTTGAATTTGCCAGTTCCCGCTGCGATTGGTGTTGGTGAACCCCTGGCCTGGCGCATAGGGCTGACCATCCGCCTGCAGCGCCTGCGCATTGCCCAGGCCGTCATATCGGGTATCGCCTTCCTGGAGTGAATACATTTGCCGGTTTCGCCACGGCCAGAGCGCGGGCGCTCCGCTATCGCATCGCGCGCGGAACAATCTGTTTGGTGGCGATCGCACATGCAACTCGCTAACAAAAAATGCAGGCCCGGACTACGACCGATTAGCTCGGAGCCGACCGAGTGCATGCACGGCCTTTAGGCCCATGGTCGTATCATGCCGCCCCACGGCCCACCCGGCTGAGCACCAAGATGGAGAAGAGGCAGCGGCCAGCGGGCGTCGCTCTGTCCCGACCGCCCATACCGGTCGCGAGGTCATTGGCCAAAAAAGCCAGCGCTTCGGTGGCCGCTGGTTCCCGATCCGGCGCCTGCTGGAAAATGGAGTATACCATGACTCACCCTGCGAATGGCAAGCCCGTTTCCGGCGTGTTCGCGCCAAGATTCGCCACAACAACGGAGTCGGCGTAACCGGAGGCCGAAGGATCCTGCGAACACCCGAACTCTCCGTCTGCGCCCGACGACGTCGGGGGGTTCCGCCCGGAAGATGTGCTGCTCCTCTGCGGCGTTGCCTGGTAACGCCGTAGCCTCGGGTGTGATGGTCGAGCGGCGTCGCCGTGTGGGGCTGCTACTGCCGCTGTATCTCTGCGGCAGGAACGGGCCGTCCCCACCTATCCCTTATCGCTCCCTTTCCGATTTATATAGATGAGGATCGGAATTACGACGGTAATGAGCGACACCCCACCCAAAATCAGCGGAATTAAAAGCCATATGCCGATCGAAACCCAAACCCTACTCTGAAAAATCAGCCCAGCCCCAACGCCCACCAATCCGCCTAGCCCGAGCAAAGCAAAAATGGCTACCAATAGATTTGGCGCGAGAAGCCGACCGACGTGTCTCATCAATGCCCACCTCGACTACCGTAGAGGTAAAGGCCGCCCGCAGCGGCGGCACCGCCGTAGAAAAGCACGTCGGGGCCGTAGATTAACGTCCTCGGCCCAATCAAGGCGGAGGTCGGCGTGAAAATGCCGTTGACCGTGTCCAGAGAACCAGCAGGCGCGTATTGAACGCCGCCAAAATATTTCCACGCGGAGTACGGCCCGATTGGCACCGGCTGCTGAAACAGGTCGGTAGCGGCATTGGGAATCCTAACAAAGTTTTCAGTCTGGGCCGGAGCTAGGCCGGTTCGGAGCACCCTCACGGCCGTGCCCTCTCCTGCTACGGATTCTGGAACTGCAAAAATTCCGTTGTTACCTATGATCGCGTTATCTCTTGTGATTCCGGCGAGGCCCGCGTTGCCGGTAAGATGAACTAGGCCAGGTGGTTGTTCCGCGGCTGCCGCACCCTCTGCCCCTGCTACGCCGCCTGCCGCAATCGCACCCTCCCCCGCCGCGCCCCACGCGCCCAGCGCCGCGCCGCCGGCGTAAAATAATCCCGCGGTGGCCGCGCCGCCAGCGGCCCCACCAAGCGCCCC
>JAJZCU010000196.1 GCA_021828935.1 Planctomycetota bacterium
GACCGTCGGTGAACGGATACGCGGTTTCAGCGACAATCAACGGCTTGTGGAAATGCCGGGCCGCACGGGTAAAAGTATTTTTTAATTGCCCGATCGGCCCCGACCAAAATGGATAATAACTCATGCCGATCATGTCATAATGCACATGATGCTTGTTCATGGCCTCAAAAAACTGCCGGAATTGCGGCCACGCCATGAACGGCACATGCAATAAAATAAGCGGCTTGCGGCCCGCGCTGCCAGCATTGATTCCCCTGATGGCCGAACGCAACAGTCGGCACAGCGGGCCGAAATGTGCCCCGTGCTTTGTCCAAACCCGCCCATGCGGCCACAATATGCCGTTGGAAATCTCATTTCCGGGCTGGACAATGTTCGGCATGGCGCCGGCCTTTCGCAGTTTTGTAATCACCCGTTTGCAATAGGCAAACAGACGCTTACGCAGCGCCGGCATGGAAAGATTTTGCCAGGCCGCCGGCGTGAACTGATGGCCCGGATCGGCCCAGGTATCAGAAAAATGCATGTCCAGATCAAACACAAAACCGAGTTTCCGAATTTGCCGGGCCAGCGGAACCGTATAGGCCAGATTGTTGACGGTATTGAGCGCTCCGTGCGCCTTTATTTCCGCGGCAGTGGCCCGATGCCACAACCGCAGCCGTAAGAAATTGCAGCCCGATGTTTTGAACGCTTTCAGCAGCCCCACCGGTTCGCCGCGGTAACGGTACACGCCGCCATGCTTTTGGATGTAGCCAAAAAAGGAGACATCAGCGCCGGCCAGGAACGTGCCGCGGCCAAGCAAGCGTGATGGTGAGAACCGCGTGCCTGGAAACGTAGGCGTGGAGCGCCCCGCCGCCACGGGCGCCAGCAGCAATGCCGCAATAAGAAAAATGCCCATGTACCAGCGCATGGAAATGCGCCCTGTGTGCCGTAACTGGTTAAACCGCATGACATTTTCCGTTTGAGCCAACGCAGATGTACTTGGCGGCGCAACAACCCCTGGCCGCCGCTGGCAGTACAACGTTGCCGGCCCGTGCATGTTGCCGTTGGCCGTGCCCAGCGCGAGGAAGACGCGGCGAGAAGCGGAAGATGGCTTTTCCCTGGGCGTGGTAGGATTTTAATGATCTATCCACAAATGTCCGCCCCTTCGGTGATGTTTTGCTCACGAGATCTTTACCAGTTACTTAAAGAAACTTAATCGTGGTAGTAGTAAGCCCTGTCGGTTTGTGGATGAATCTTACGTACTTCGTCCTAAGCCGTGTAAGAATAACCGCTTACAGCCGCCGTGATGCGCCGGAAAAATGTGTATAAACAGTCAACGCGCTGTCAATAAGCGTTGTCGACGGCGGCTTTTGGCCTGTCAACGCCGTTGAAAACAACAAAATTCTCGGACATTGACAGTTCAGGCAACAGATTTGCCGACAGCCGTTGACGGGTTTTCCACACGTTATGCACCGATTTGCCTACAGGGGCGCCAGAATGGAAAAAGAGCGCAACGCGGCGCCCCGGATGCGGCGATCCCGGTGCAAGGTGAACCCTGGGCTACGGTCGTCAACCACCAGATGGTGCAATGGGCACTTTTTTTTTGGCGGGCAGGCGTCGATTGGGCACGCTTGTTGGATGTCGTTGACGGCGTGTTGTCACCGGGTGGCGCCATGCCGAGACGCTGGTTTAATTTTTCCGGTTGCTTTTTCCAATTTGCGGTTAAAATCGTGCAGGCGCGCGGGCGGCCCGCGGGAGCGGCTGCGGTGAAAAAATGTCTGCGTTTAGACATGTGCAATTGATAAAGCAGAGGCGCCGCGCCGTCGGCTGAAGACTACTTGCAATTTAATAGGATGCGATGCTCATTTTAGAGGGCGCTGAAGATTTTTTCTGAATTTGCAACGTCGACTGGCGCGGCTGATGAACTGCTGCGGCTGCCGGTGGACAAACCGGGCTGGGCGGTGCGCTTCCTGCTGGATCGCGGCGGCGGCGTCATGGATTTTATTGCGCATTTTTGGGAACGATTGGCGCAGACACCCCCGCTGGCGCGCAATGATCTGCATCTGGTGATGACGCGTCCGTGGGCCAGTGGAACCGAACAGGGCCAGGCGGAACTGGGCTCAAATGGCGTCGGTGACCACCGGTCGGGCTCTTCCAAAAATAATGCAGTTGGTCGCAACCTAAACGATGAGGCGGCCGGTGAGCCAGCCGGACCATTCACCGGGGCGATGCTGTATGTTCCAAAAGCGCACCGGGCGGACGTATTGGCGACGACGCCGGCGGCGGCCACGGCTTTCGCGCAGTACATCCTCGGTGGCGCGGCATCGCGGAAAGTGCCGTCCGTTGCGCCGGGCGTTGGCGGGGGTCCAGAGGCGATCGGGGAAGGAGATGGGGCGGTGCGACCTGCGATAGACTTTTTGACCGGAGGCGCGGCCGGAATTGATGGAATGTTGCCGCTGTTGTTGCCGGCGCTGCGCAAGCGTGGTCCGTCCAAAAGGGTGGTTAATGCGGTGATGCGGTTGCCGGAAAGGGTGGCGGGAGAGACATGTTCGGCGGTACGGGCCGCGAGGGAGGGTGATGCGGCGGTGCTGAACCGGTGGCGGAAATTATACAAGGAAGAACGGGGCATCCTGTTCGATGCAGACGTAGAGGCGTGGATAGCCAACCAGGTAGTGTTTGTGCTGGAGAACCAAGGACAAGTGGCGTCTTTGGCGAAGTTTGATTTGGTGCTATCGGCAACAGTGGAGATCGGCGGCGTGTTCACATTTCCCGAGGCGCGGAATCGGGGGTTTGGACGGGCGTTGGTCGGTGACTTGGTGTATCGAATTCGGTCGATGGGGAAGACGCCGGTGCTGCAGGTGGACCGCGCGAATCGCGCGGCTTTGCAGATGTATGAGGGGCAGGGGTGGGAGTGTGCTGGGGATTTGGCGCGGGTATGGTTGGCGTGATTGTTTATTTCGACGCGCCGCGCAGTGGTCGGGGTGATCAATGTTCCATGTGGAACAATTGGGGCCATCGCCCTCGAAGCGTAAACAAGGCCGCGCACCAGCCCCACCTTTAAAGGTGGGGCTTACGAGGCGATGACATTTCTTTTTGGCCACGCGTCTTTACCTCAAAAAACCGTCCCAACGCTTTCTTCTTGCATCACGCGCGGCAACCAGTTACAACGTTCTACGTAGAACAACATCAATAATCCCACAACGCGAGAAAGGACGCTCGTCATGCAAACACGCAACAAACCACGGCTCGGCCGCGGGCTGAGCGCACTGATGTCCGATCCAGTGATAATCGATGATTCGGCCGTGGCGCAGCCCGGCGAAAACGCCGGCGGTGTTCATGGCCGATTGGCTGAAATCCAAATTACCGAAATCGATGACAACCCCCACCAGCCACGCGAAAAACTGGACCCCGCCGCATTGGCAGAACTCGCCGCATCCATTAAATCCACCGGCGTCTTGCAACCGGTGATCGTCCGCGAACATGCCGGCCGGTATCAGTTGATCGCCGGCCATCGGCGGACCTCCGCCGCCCGCCAAGCTGGTCTGACGACCGTGCCGGCTCTGGTCCGGAATGACTCCACCGATGAACAGCAGGTTGAATGGGCTCTGATCGAAAACATTCAACGCCAAGACCTTAATCCCATCGAGCGCGCCAGAGCCTACCGAACCTATGTTCAACGATTTGAATTGACCCACGCTCAGGCCGCGGAACGCTTGGGTGAAGACCGCACCACCATCAGTAATTTCCTACGCCTCCTGGATCTCAATCCAGGCGTGCAGGACATGGTCGGCCGTGGCCTGCTCTCAGCCGGGCATGCCAAGGTTCTCGCTGGCGTTGCGGACGCCAGCCGCCAGGATGCATTGGCAAACCGGTGCGTGCTTGACGGGCTAAGCGTGCGGAAGCTGGAAGAACTGATGAATGAACCGCCGTCCGAACCGGTTGCGGCCACCACTGAAATATCGCCGCACACACGGCAGCTAAAAAGCGCGCACATCGTGGAATTGGAACAGGCGTTGTCGCGTAAGCTCGGCACCAAGCTGCGGATTATGCCCGCGCAGAAAAAAGGCTCCGGAAAAATTGTGATCCAGTATTTCTCGCTTGACGATTTTGACCGCCTCACGGAAATCATGGGATACAAGCAAGATTCTATATGAATTTATATAATTATGAGTAATGAAGCAAGCACGATTTTTGGCGCGCTCCTCGCCTGCCATCCCGGCGCCAAACGGGACACCATCCGCGCCATGGTCCGCGATGGCCGCGTGTCGCTTAACGGCAAGGCGGTGCGCAGTCTCAAACAGCCCGTGGGGCCAAAAGACGCTGTGACGGTGGCGCCACTGGCCGCGCGCGTTCATAAATTACCCGAAGGGCTTAAAATTGTTCATGAAGACGCGGCGTTATTCGTGATAAGAAAACCTGCGGGCCTGCTGACTTCTTCGCATGAAAATGAAACGCGCGTCACCGCCCTGGCCCTCTTGCAGGCCCACGCCCGGAAAGCCAATCCACGGGCCAATGCCTACCTGGTGCATCGGCTGGACAAAGACGCCTCCGGCCTGCTGGTGTTCGCCCGGTCGCCGCGGGATCAGGCCCATTTGAAGCGGCAATTTTTTGAGCATTCCGTGCATCGGGAGTATGTTGCGGTGGTGCATGGCCGGGTGCAACCCCCGGCGGGGCGGCTGAAGAATATGTTAATAGAAGGGGATGATCAACGCGTGCGGGCGCAGCCCACCGGCCCCGCCCGCAACCCCACCTTTCAAGGTGGGGCTGGGCCCCGCGCGGCGCCCCCGCCCGGTCGCCCCGGCGATTCACCGGATTCCGCCGCCAAACCCGCCGCCCTGGACTACCGCGTGGAGAAGGCCGGCGCCCAAGCCACGCTGGTAAAGTGCGTGCTGTTCACCGGGCGTAAACATCAGGTGCGCGTGCAGTGGCAAATCGCCGGCCACCCGGTTTTGGGAGACGCCATGTACGGCACAGCCGCCGCGCGGGACGGCAAAGAAGCGCCATTCCGCCTGGCGCTGCACGCATGCGCGCTGGAATTTGAACATCCGCGCACGGGCCGGCGCCTGACGTTTGCCGCTCCCGCGCCGCCAAATTTTGTTAAATTAATAACATAAAAGTATGCCCATTATGGCCATCGCCTTGCCGAAGGCTGGC
>JAJZCU010000197.1 GCA_021828935.1 Planctomycetota bacterium
AACTAGCCGGTTATTCGGACGTTGGCACCAAGATGGCCATTAGCAACGCCCAGCAGGCCAATAACGTTATTGGCACGGCGGAAGGCGCGTTGTCGGAAGTCAGCAGCCTCTTAATTTCACTGCAAGGTTTGGTGAACAGTTCCGCCAACGGCGGGGCGATGTCGTCAAGCCAGTTAAGCGCCAACCAGTTGCAGGTGGATTCGATTCTTTCCACCATCAACCGCATCTCCAACACCACCAACTTCCAGGGCCAGCAATTACTTAATGGCAGCCTGGGCTACACCACCAGCGGCGTGAAGACATCCGCCATCAGTCAGGTGCAGATTAATAGCGCACAAATTCCGCAGGGTGGCAGCACCAATGTAGTGGTGCAGGTGTTGCAGTCCGCATTGACGGGGCAGGTTATTGGCAGCGCCGGCACCGCGGGCCTCGCCAGCGCCACCACCATGACCGTCACCGGCAATTTAGGGTCGCAACAGGTAAGCTTTGCGGCCGGCGCCAAGGCCTCGGCCATTATTGCCGCGGTGAATCAATACACCAGCAGCACCGGCGTGAAGGCCGTGACTTCGGGCGTTTATGTCAAATTTGACACGTCCAGTTACGGGTCGAACCAGTTTGTGACCGTGACCAGTTCCAGCGCCAACTTTGCCACCTACAAGGGCGTGGGCATCACCATCACCGGGTCCACTGATTATGGCCGGAATGCCACCGCGAACGTCAATGGGGAAAAGGTTGTTTCCAAGGGGCTGAATCTGCATGTGGTGGCCGGCAATCTGGATGCCAACCTTACGCTGACCGCGGCGTTCGCCCAGCAGACCGCCGCGTCAAAAAATTTCCAAGTCACCGGCGGAGGGGCCACGTTTAGCCTTGGAGATCAGGTCAATGCCGCGGGTTTGGCGTCGATAGGAATTGCTTCCACGGTGACTTCCAATCTTGGTACTCTTACTGATTCTGCCGGCGCGGTGGTGAGTTTATCCGCGTTGGGGTCCGGGCAGTCCGCCGCGTTGAACAACGGCGGCGCGGCGCTGGCTCAGCAAATTCTTAACAATTCCATTAACCAAGTGTCAACTCTGCGCGGACGGTTGGGCGCGTTCCAAGCCAATGTGCTTAGCTCCATTCAGAACTCACTGAACGTGACCTTGGAAAACGTCTCCAGCAGCAACGCCACCATCAGCAACACCAACTTCGCCAGCGAAACCGCCAACCTGACCCAGGCCCAGGTTTTGGTGCAGGCGGCGACGGGCGTGTTGGCCCAGGCCAATGCCGCGCCCCAGAACGTGCTGAAGCTCATCCCATAATTGTGGCGGCACTGGCTCGGTGAGGCTGGAAGATAGGTCTGATGGAAGAACACGCGGGCCTTAAGAGGGCGACCGGCCACAACGGGTTGCGTCGCCCTTTTTTTCCGCCCGCCGCCGCGCCGGTTTGGCCTTGTCCACGCGGTCTACTTTTTTTCGCGATGCAGTTAAGCGACCCTCTGGTTGGGTCGAAATATCAATGTACGCTACGGGAAATGGCTGTTTTTTAGCTCCCGCACGCAGATGCCCAGCAGGCCGACGCGCTTAATACCGCGGGAGGTGTCAACAAGTAGCACGCAACAAAAAAACCACCGGGCTGTCCCGTACCGGTGGTTGATGAATGAAAATGAACGGGTTTTTTCTCCAGGGAAGTCACTGTACCGGGCACAGCTTTCCGGCCGTGAGTCTCCGCGGTGGCATGACGGATGTCGCGTCACCGGCCAACGGATGGCTCAGACGGTTGGAAAAATTGTGATGCATCACGCCGCGCACGAAACCGTGTGTGATTGCATCTCCGGTTTCAAGGAGGATTTCACACATGAGTTACATTAATACAAATATCTCGTCCATGATCGCGGTCAACGCGTTGAACAACAATCAGGCCTCTTTGCAGACCTCGTTGCAACGCTTGTCCACCGGTTACAGCATCAACAGCGGCAAAGACAATCCATCGGGATTGATTGCCAGCCAGGCCTTGCTGGCCGAACAGACCGGCGCCCAAACGGCCATCAGCAATTCGCAGCAGGCCAATAATGTTATTGGCACCGCGGAAGGCGCATTGTCGGAAGTCAGTAATTTGCTGATTTCACTGCAAGGTTTGGTGAACAGTTCGGCCAACAGCGGCGCGATGTCCTCAAGCCAGTTAAGCGCCAATCAATTGCAGGTGGATTCGATTCTTTCCACCATCAACCGCATCTCCAACACCACCAACTTCCAGGGCCAGCAATTACTTAATGGCAGCCTTGGCTACACCACCAGCGGCGTGAACAGCGCGAATATCAGCCAGGTGCAAATTAACAGCGCCCAGGTTCCGCAAGGTGGTTCAACCAATGTGGTGGTGCAGGTCATGCATTCCGCGTTGGCGGGGCAGGTCATTGGCAGCGCCGGCACCGCGGGCCTCGCCAGCGCCACCACCATGACCATTAGCGGCAATTTGGGATCCCAACAGGTCAGTTTTGCCGCCGGCGCCAAGGCCTCGGCCATTATTGCCGCAGTCAATCAATACACCAGCAGCACGGGCGTGAAGGCCGTGACTTCGGGCACGTATGTGAAATTTGGTAGCTCCACCTTTGGTTCCAGCCAATTCGTAAGCGTGACCAGTTCCAGCTCCAATTTCAAAACGTATAAAGGCGTTGGCATCACGACTGCCGGTTCCACCGATTACGGCCAAAACGCCACGGTGAATGTCAATGGGCAATCGGTCACTTCCAACGGCCTGAGCCTTCATGTGGTCACCGGCAACATTGACGCCAATCTCACGCTCAGTTCGGCGTTTGCGCAGCAGACCGCGACCACCACGAATTTCCAAATCACCGGCGGCGGCGCCACGTTTAGCCTGGGCGACCAGGTGAATGCTTCGGGCTTGGCGTCGATCGGCATCCAGTCCGCTAACACGTCCGCTTTGGGCACGTTCACCGACACGGCGGGGCAGGTGGTCTCACTTTCGGCGCTGGGTTCCGGCCAGGCGGCGGCGGTGGACAACAACGGCGCGGCGTTGGCCCAGCAGTTGGTCAACAATTCCATCAACCAGGTGTCCACGTTGCGTGGCCGCATGGGCGCGTTCCAGGCGAACGTGCTGAGCTCCATTCAGAACTCTTTGAATGTGACGGTGGAAAACATTGCCAGCAGCTATGCGAACATCGCGAACACCGATTTCGCCAGCCAGACCGCACAGTTAACGCAGTCGCAAATTCTGGTGCAGGCCGCCACGGGCGTGCTGGCCCAGGCCAATGCGGCGCCGCAGAACGTGCTGAAGCTGATCCCATAAGCTGAAAAGAAAATAACTAATATTGACGCGTGCATGCGGTCCGTTTCTTCGGGAACGGGCCGCTTTTCTTTTCGGCGGAATGATGAACTGTACAACGCCAGGGCCGCGGGGGTCGATCGACGCGGACGGCGCGCAGGCGCTGGTCGGGCCTGATCAGGAGAAAGCTTAGGCACGAAAATCAAGCATACGGAAGAGCTTCCAACTCGGCATCATGTCTACCCTCGATCAGTTTAATTTGCGACCACGAGGTTCGCTTTTACGCCGTCCAGCCACTTGACCCCCTCGGCCCCCTCGGCCCCTCGTTCGAGCCACCGTTGCCGAAGCGTAGCCAGATTGTCGCTCACCATTTCGCCAAACCACTTAAACGGGCTGTTTACCGCTGCACTCCACGCGTCCATGGCATGGCGGCTGCGCATGGCCACCAAAGCTTCAATGCTCAGCGACGCCACGGCGGCGTTTTTATCCCGCAGCAGAACCCTTGGGTTAATATAAATTTGTGCCATGTCCCAAAGGCGCGCCGCAAGCAACGGTTCTGAATTCGTTGACGTCGGCGGGCGAGCCTCGAAATTTCGATAAATCATCTTCGCCACCTCAAGTTCAAGCTCGAGGGGAAGTGGACAGTTGTAACCTGCATCAAGAAGCTCCGCGAGTTCGCCCAGGCGAGTCACGGGCGCCATTGAGACGTATTTCCGAATGGCCGACGCGGTGGCAACCAAATCATCCGGGCGGTTACTGTTTCGATGGGCCTGAATATATTGCCAAAGCTGCGGCAACAAAACCTGCTTTTGAGCCGTGTTGAATCGCGTGATCTCAATTAAAAAAATAATCTCATACGGAACATTTATCCCCTTACTGGTCATTTCGTCGATCAGTTGTTCGGGCGAAAGGTCCGCCTCGAAGCCGAGTTCCTGATCACCCCGAAACATGTCCAGCGCATTGGCCCTCATTTTATTTCCTTGCGGTTTCTTTGGGCGCCGTAGCGAAAGCGCCAGCCGCGTCAGCAAATATCATATCACAATTGTTAGACTTGCGCCAGGTTTGCCAATGCTCGGTTTTTTATCGTGTTTGTCAAGATCACATATCTGGCGCAGCGTCGGACACGGGATCGACCGGCACGTCTATACGCTTCCCGGTCGTAAATGATTCCACCGCGGCCCAGGCCAGCGCCAGGGCGCGGCGGCCGGCGCGGGCGTGGACGGGTGGCTGCTTTTTATTCTTAAACGCCTCGATCATGGCGAGCAGATACGCGTCAAACGTATGCTGAAACGCGCGGGCGTTATCATTAAAATATCCGGCCTCCCAAATTTCCGCGGTCTCCCGCCCGGCCCGCTGCAGCGTGTAACGGCGCACGGTATCTTCGATGATAATCTGCCCGCGCGTGCCGCCGATTTCCAGCCTGTGGGCATCCCGGTAGGCATAGGAGGAATCATAAGTTCCCAACATATTTCCAACGGCGCCGCTGGCGAAGCGCACCGACAGGGCGACGGTGCGAAAACCGCCGCCGGTTTGCCGGGTCATCTCCGCCATGACCGAAGCGATGGGTCCGCACAAAAATTCCAGTTGGTCAAAGCCGTGGCACTGGGTTTCTATTAAATTTGCGTGGGGGTGGCTGCTGACATTGGCCTCTCCGCCAAAACGCCAAGTGGCATGCACAATTTCCCCCAATTCACCCGCGGCAATGGCGGCGCGGGCCATTTGCGCGGGACGCCCGTAGCGGTGGTTGAAATTGATGGCAAAAAACAAATTTTTCGCGGCGGCGGCCCGCAAAAGAGCGTCGGCCTCGCCGAGGTCAAACACCAGCGGCTTCTCGACCAGAAGCGGAATGCCGGCCTGAATCACCTCCAT
>JAJZCU010000198.1 GCA_021828935.1 Planctomycetota bacterium
CCGAAGTTGTACTGGAAGGGCTTAATGGCCGCCGCGCCCAGCGCTGCGGTCAGGAAGTCGCGGTGTTCCTGTTCGACCTTGCGAAACTCGTCGATGTATTGCACATCGGGTTGGCTGCTGGCGATTCCCAGGCCGGGAATAAAAATGCCAACATCGTTCGTGCCGCCGCTGGTAAGCCGCTGCTGTGCCTGCTTGTACAGGTTGGCCTCAAGCTGCTCGAGAGACAGGGCATAGTTAAGCACTTTAACGTCGCCGGTTCCGGGAATTTCCGCGAACGTCAGGGTGGCGGCGGAAGCGGTTTTGGTGGCCAGCATTCCGACGGCGGCCACGGCGCCAACCATGGCGGCGGTGCGCAAACCAGTGGATTGCTTGGCTTTGGTTTCTGTAACCATGTGAACTTTCCTTTCAAAATTATTGTCAACTGCCGGGACCAAAATCCCGCAATTTGCAAACTAAGCTGTTACACAAAATACGCCGAGGCCACCTTGAGCACCTCTTTGGGCGTCAGGTAATACTCGAACGTATTCGGCGCCGGATATTTCGGCGTGACCTTTTGGTCGCCCGGACGCGGCGCCGGGCCGGGGTCTTTGCCGACTGTGTAATTAATGGCGGCGGTGTGCCGGGCTTCGGTGGAATAGATGGTGGCCGCGGTTTGGGCGAATGTGGAAAAATTATTGTAATAGGGCACTGCGCCCAGGTACGCGCGCACGCCGGTGGCCTCCAACGGCAGAAGCTGGGTTAACAGCCCCTTGAGGTTGTTGGATGGGCCGCCCGGAAAGGCATAACCGCCGGGGTTGGGCGTCTGCACCGGAGCGCCGATGCTGTTCAGCACAGAGATGAGGAAATCGCGATGTGCGGCTTCAACATACGTGAATTCCAACAGGTACAACCAGCCGGCGTCCATGAAGGGGGTGCTTAGACCGCCCGACGGCACCTTCAAGGTGTACGACTGTCCGTTGGGGTTTTGAATCAGCGGCTTGTCGATTGGATAACCGGAGCCCGCGTTCAAAGCCTGGCGATAGAGGTCTGCTTCCAGAATTTCCAGCGTGAGGGCGAAGTTGGTAACAATTTCATTGATATTGTTGCCGGGGATACTCGGGAAGAATGTTGAGCCGGTCTGGTCAATGGGGCGGCCATAGGCCTGGGCCTTGGGCGGATTGGCCAGCAGCGCGGCGGCCGCGACTCCGAGGCCCGCGGCGCTCATCCGTTTGAGGAAAGCGCGACGGTCGAAGGGATCCTTTCGGAGTCGTTCGAAGTCTTCGTACATAGGGTGCTCCTTAAAAAAGCAGGTCTAACGCAGGCTGTCGACGACCACGTTGGCCCGTCAGCCCTTATGAACAAAATAAATTTGAGGCCCCGTCCCGATGGAGCTTTTCGCGCGTCCGGCAGCATTTCCAATCATGTTATAAATTACGCCGTGCGACTTGTGACTCCTCCGCGACATGGGCAGTACGCAGCGCGCGGAACGAGCGGATGAAAAATAATTTTACGGCGTCACGCCGCGAATCTTTCAAGGGGCGGGAGTGGAAGAATTCCACACGCGGCGACGGCCATGACGTCACCGCCGGATTCCGGAGGTCGGAGAGTTCCGTTCCCATTGTATGACAGTGGGTGTTGGCCCCGTTGATCATTTCAGGATGCCCTCGGGCGCTGGGGAGAAATGCGATCTCCCAGCCGGTGCACGCGCCGGGGTCAAACAAAATGACCGAGGCTCATTTGACGCTGGTCGCAAAGGTCATGCCCGCGGACCGATAATTGTTTGGGTGTGTGTGTTAAGCTGGCTGGTTTGGGTTTGGTTTGAACAACAATGCCCTGCGGTTGGGTAGAGCGAGCGATCCGCGGGATGCATCGCAAATAAAGGGCTTATTGGACGGCCCGGGACATGCGGCCGTGTCGAGTGCCGACGCATCTTTTTATCGAATTGATGCTTTTTAAGCTATGAATTAAAACCTCTTGAGCGCCCACGCGATGATGTCGCCGGCCGAGACCCGGGGCCGCCACTCGGGAAGTTGGACAAAACTTCGCCATGTGTGTGTTTATGGAAACAATGCATGATCCACCTTGGCCTGTTTCTTCATGGCCTGCGACCGCGGTGCGTAAAGCCTGCTCTTCAGCGGCCAACGCATGGGCAGGGTCGACGAGACGCGGGAGCGCGCGGTGAGCACGCGCAGCCTTTGGGCGCCCGATAAACGGAGCCGGAATGTATATGCGCACGGGCCATCAACCCGCTGATTAGGAATTATCCCGCGGCTTTCACATGCACCACGTAATGATCATGGTGCTTGCCCCCTTGCGCATCCGTGCCGACCGCGGAGACCTCAACGTCGCCGGGCGCCAACTTCACATGCGGCCAAACGAAGACGTGATCGTCGGGCTTTTGGACCCCCTGTGAATTCCCATTAATAAACAGCTCAACTTTTGGACAGTTGGAATAGGCTTTCATCAGCACCGTACCGGCGGGGCGGGGCGTGAAGCGACGGTCGCAGATGTACGCGAAGGGTTCGGTGGTCCACTGCGCCAGATAAAAGAAATAGGCGTCTTTTTTAATTTTGCGGTCGTATGTCACCAGGCCCTTGTCATTGCGGCCCGGATCGGCGCCTTCATTGCGCCCTTCGGAAGAAAAATTGAACATGACCCACAGCGTGGTGTTCCACAGCCAGGGCCGCTGTTTCATGGCTTTGTACGCCGCCTCATGCACGATGCATTGCCACTCTTCGGGGTGCCACTGCCCGCCGGGCGGCGGCTGTTTAACCGGATAATCTTCGTGCTGAAACGCATTGGCGCCCGCGCCATATTCGCTGATGCCCAAAATTCGCCCCGGCATGCGGTGGCGCACCACGCGTTTGAGTTCGTCCAGCGTGCCGGGCCATTCCCCGGGCGTGCCGCCGTACCAGCCGTCGTACCGGTTGAACGAAATAATATCAGTAATGTAGTTGATCGGGTGATGCGGGCTCTGGTCCGAAGCGGCCACGGTCAGGCGGGAAGGGTCCAGGTCGTGCGCCAGTTGGTTAAGATCATAAAGAATAGCCCAGGGCAGCTTGAATTCACTGGCCGGCGGATGCGTGAAGCGGTACTCGCTGGACAGCACCGGCGTGGCGGGAAAGTCCAGGTTAAGCTGCGATTTCGGCGGCACGTTGAACGCCAGTTCATTGAATAGACTCCACGCGAACACGCATGGATGATTGTAATTTTGCTTGACAAGTTCCAGGAACTGCTGGCGCGCGTTTTGGTTGAATCCGGCGTCTTCTTCGATGTGATTCACCAGGCCGTCTTCGGTCCACACCACCAGGCCGTTGCGGTCGCAGGCGTCGTACATGGTTTGGTCGTGCTGATAATGGGCCATGCGCACGGACCTCGCGCCCAGCGCGTGGATCATGGCGCAATCCTGCAGATAATCTGCCCTGGGAACGGCCCGCCCGACGCCGGGGCGGTCATCATGCGTACACACGCCATGCAGGGGATAAGCTTCGCCGTTGAGGTGAAATCCGTTGTCAGGATCAATATGAAAAAATCGTAAGCCCAGGGGCTGGGTCACCCGGTCGATGATTTTCCGGCCCTGCCGCAGCGTGACTTCCATGGAGTATAAATACGGGTCATTCCGGCCATGCCACAGGTGAGGCCGATGCATGATCATGCCCGCGACGGCTTCAATTTGTTGGCCCGCCGGCACATGGGCGCGGTGGCTGGTTCCGACCACAGTCCTGCCGCGGTGATCCCGGGCGCGCCATGCCACGCTTACGTTGGCCGCGTGGCTGGTGGCGTTGCGTAAAATGGCCGTGAGCTTGAGGCGGGCGGAATCAGCCGACACGTTTTCCTGCAAAATATAGGCGCCGGAACTGCCATAATCCAACGGCGAAATGGAAACAGGATTAACAATCAACAGGTGCGCGGTGCGGTACAGACCTCCAAAAATGTTAAAATCGCCGGCCAGTGGCGGAATGTTTTTGTTCCACGCATTGTTCACCCGCACGGCCAGCAGGTTTTCGCCACCGGGGTTGATGGCTTTGGTAACGTCGATACAGAAACCGGCAAAGGCGCCGCGGTGGTTGCCCACATGCCGGCCGTTGAGATAAACATCGGCCACCGTGGCGGCGCCTTCAAAGTATAGGAAGTAATTTTTGGGGGCGGCGCCGCCGGCCGCATGGGCGGCCGGTGGAAGCTTAAGGTTGAGCCGGTACCAGGTGGGGCCGCGGTAATAGTGGCCGTGTTTTTCGCCGTCAATACCATTGTACGTGTGTGGCAGGGAGACTTTTTTCCAGCGGCTGTCATCAAATTTTGGTTGTTGGGCGCCTTTCACGTCGCGCCGGATGAAGCGCCAGCCATCGTTAATAGGAATTTCCTGCCGGATAGTTCCCGCGGCCTCCGGCGCCGCATGGGCGCCAGTGGGAGACGCAAGAGCTCCCGCGGCGGCCGCCCCCGCTAATAACAACATATCACGCCGCGAAATTGATTGATTATCTTGAGCCATGAGGGGTAAACTCCTATGCGGGCAACGGAAGATGGGGCGCTTTGCGTAGCGATCGCGCCGGCGAAATATAGCATGTCCGCGCGGCGGGGCAATGGCGGCCAGCGGGGGTTTCATCATGCGGGGCAGCTCCCGTTGGATGCGTGACTGGCCGCATGCGACTGCTTCCCTAAACCGCCAAAGAATTGGTCCGATGTAGCCGCCTAAGCCGATGGTCCGAAAAATCTGGAACCTGCGATGCTTTTAATCGTGTTTCGCGATTCGCATCTGAAATCAGCCGCCATTTTTCGCATTCGCACGCCGACACGCCCATCGTTTATGGGATAGAATAAAGCATGTCCACCATCTCTTCCATGTCTGTTTCCAGCGGTATCCGCCGCGCTGCCTTCACCGCAGCGCCGACATCGGTGACGCCGCAAGTTTTATCCGGCGCGGTGGTCTACATCTACGCCTTTGACATAGCTTACGACATGACGCGTCTGGCGGTTCCCACGCTTCTGGGCTGCCCGGTGACGCAATTTGAAGTTGATGCCAGTCGGCACAGTCCGCGGCAATTGTCGTTTTACCGCCCGCAGATGGTGCGTTTACCATGCTTGGAAAAGCTTGGACCTGGGGGGCAACTGCGCGCGGAGCGCACGGTGAAAATAGATCGGA
>JAJZCU010000199.1 GCA_021828935.1 Planctomycetota bacterium
TTTCATAACCACCGATCAACATTCCACCGCGCCGCAGATGGCGGGGTTGGTGAGCTCGGACGAAATCACCGCGTTGGCTGAGGATGCCGCGGGCGATATCTGGATCGGCCACCGCACCAGCGGATATGAACTGTGGAATCAGGATGGCAAGCCGGCACTGCCGCCCGGCCAGAATATGCAACCAACCCAATACGTAGCGTCTCTGGCGCCGCTGGCCGGTGGTGGAATGTTGATCGGTGGTTATGAAACCGGCGCTTTCCACGTTTCGGAAAAATGGTCCGGACCCGCGGCGCCAGTGGGTGTGCGGCGGCCTGGCGCCGCGACGCCGCTGCCCGCCGGAGCGCCGGCCCCGTCCCACCTCGCGCTGGAAGAACTCATCAGGCGCGTGCAATCTGGCGAAGGTGCAGCGGTAACGGCTGCGTCCTTCGGTGAAGACTGGCGCACCGAAGGCGATTGGCTCGGCCATTACGGGGTGAATTATGCCCGGTTATGCACCGGCACGCCGCAATTTGCCAACGCCGAGGAACAATTCTTCGGAGGTTTGGGCGGGGCGGACATCTGGCGGGAAAGCTCGCCGCACCAGTATGACGGCGATGTGGCCTTTTACGTCGCCTGGTATCATTCGCATTTGCTGCGCACGCTTTATTACCCGGATGCCCAGCAGCGCATTGAAGGAGAATGGAACGATGCCGGGCTGCGCTACCCGCGGCTCTACGACGGACCAGACATGTGGCTTAAAGTAAAGATCCCGGCGGGGGTGTACCGGCTTAGCTTTTATTTTCATAACAAGGACGACCACAGCGGCATAAACGATCTGCGCGATTACGTGGTGCAGGTGTATCCAAAAGGCTCCAGCCCCGCGGTCGCATGGGCGACCCAGCGTCCGCTGGCGCAGGGGCGCGTCATGCAGTTTTGGGGAGGCATGTATATATCGTTTGTCCTAAAGGGCCCGGGGGCGTATCAGGTGCGGCTGAATCGCAATTATGGTTTTTCGTTGACGGTGGCTGGAATGTTTCTCGATCGCCTATGCGGGCCTACAGGCCTGGCTGGTTATACCAATCTGGATGGGTTGCCAATAAAAAACTACCGGCCCGCCTCTTTTGTGCCCACCGCCGGCATTGCGGCCACGCCGGCGTGGCGGCTGTGGCAACTGCTCAATCAGCAGCGCTCTTACAGCCGGGCGGATTTAGCCTGGCAATGGCCCGGCCGCCTGCTGGCCTTTCGCTACGCTCAGGCCCATCACTTTCCCCGGAATCTTTTGGCCCGCTGGCGCTGGCGGCTGGGCCTCTGGACGCCGGCCGATCGACGGGCGTTTAACCGGGCCGTGGGCCGGCTGGCCAGACGCGCCAGTGGCGGAAATTAAGGAGTATCTGTGCGCAGAGTCTAAGCTGATAATTACGCGGGGATCGTCTTGGGGCGGCAACTGGACGTTTGCGATGCGGGTTGGCGCGTTTACTATAAAATGAGTTTACCAGTCGGGTGAACATCACTGTTGTCGGAAATTTTAAAAGGAGTATGCCGATGTTGGAAAAATTTCAGGGTTTGGTTACGGAACTCGCGCTGGCATCTGGCGTAGGGCTGGCGGTTGTGGCCGGCGCTTCAGGCGGAGCTTGGGCTAAAACGGGAACTGGAACCGGAACTGTCCTGGGGGCGCCCGCCATCCCGACGCCAGTTGCCAAATCCTCCGGCGGCGCCAAGAAACCCGGTGCCGCTGCGGCTAAACCAACGCCGCCGGCAGCGCCCAGTTCAAAGGCGCCAGTCGCGGCGGCCACGGCCACACCCGCCCAAATCCAACGCTGGATACGCGACCTAAACCTGGATCAATACCACGCGCGCCGCGTGGCCGCGGAAAGTCTGCTGCGCGCGGGCGATGCTGCGGTTCCAGCGATGAAAAAAGCGTTAAACGGTTTGACCACCCCTGAAATGCGCCACCTGCTACGCAAAGATTTAAGCAAGATCGCCAACGCCGATTTTCTACGCGGCCCGTTGATTACCCTCAACGCCCACAATATGTCCGCCCAGCGGGCGTTTACATTGATCTGCAAGCAGGCTGGAACCTCGGCCAATGTACTTCAACAGGGTACTAATCCGCAGGTTACGCTGCGTGTCAAAAATGCGCCGTTTTGGCAAGTCATGCAGCAGATGGCGGAACAGACCAATATCTCGCCGATGATGTATTACAACCAGGGCGCGGGCATGCCGCTGGGCATCAATGGCGTGCTGAATAAAGGCGACTTTGCCAGCTTTCATGGAGCATTTGCTGTGGTTGCGCAAAATATCTCCTACAACCGCCAGCTGACTTTTTCACAACCCAAACCTCCCGCCGCCACCACATTTAACATGAGTCTGTGGCTGCTTGCCATTCCCGGAAAGACCGGCCTGGTTCAGCCGCAGCAGCCGGTGCTCCGCAAGGCCGTGGATAATCGCGGGAATTCCCTGCTGCTTAGCGCGCCCAATACGCCCAATATGGACCAAACCTGGTACGGGAATCAAATGCCCGCCGTGGCAACTAATTTTTCCATCAATCTCGCGTGGCCCAAGAAGGCCGGAACGCGTATCAAGGAATTCAAAGGTTACCTGCCGGTTCAGGTTTGTTACCACCACCGAATATTGAACCTCAAGATCAAGGCCAAGGGCACGGCACATGAAAGCTTTAACGGCGTGCGCGTTGCCACGGGGAACCTGGGCAAGGTTAATGGTTTATGGCAGTTTACCGTTACCGTCACGGTTCCGACCGCCAATGGGAATATGCTTGATCCATCGCAGCAAATGATTGTTAATCAAGTTCAAAATTTTAACGGATTCAATAGCGCAGGGCCGATCCAGACCGCCGCCGGCACGGTGCTGAATCCCAACGGCTGGCAGGCCAACGGCTCCTACCAGCAGGGTTATGTGTATACCATTCCCGTGCAGGCCGGCGGCAAACCGGCGAAACTGACGATGCCCCTATATACCCGGACCAGAATGGTGAAAGTTCCGTTTGATCTCAAGAATATTCCCATGCCATAAAGCCGGCGGGCGCCGATCAGGCATTGTGTCGGAGTTGTTGGGTAATATGCTTGCAATTGGTCGGTCTGCGCCGGGCGCCAGACACGCCGACGCTTACGTTTTCGGCTCTGATTGCGTACCATGGAACATTGACTGCGGCAACGTCCGCGGTTGCAGCACACGGAATTGATTCATTGATGTGGAGTTTCTATGCCGCCCCCTTCCGGCGCTGATCTGCGCGTTATTCCTGAATGGGAAGTGCATCCCCGCGACGTGGCTGCACGCCTGTCCGCCGGGGAGGATTTTCTGCTGCTGGATGTTCGCCAGCCCGCGGAATGGACCACGGCGCATCTGGCCCCGGCTAAATTGCTGCCGCTAAACGAATTGGCCGATAAGGCAGATCAACTGGTGGATTATTTTGAGAAGCCCATTGTGGTCTATTGCCACCACGGCGGCCGGTCCATGGCGGCGACGAGATATTTACGCGACCGTGGCTTTCTGAACGTATACTCCATGGCCGGCGGCATTGACGCCTATAGCCGCCTGGTGGACGGCGCAGTGCGGCGTTATTAAACATTTGTGACGCGCCGGGCATTGGCGCGCCTGTTTCCGGTTCGGTGTGCCATGTCGCAAATTTCCGCCGATTCCCCGACAGCCGTCCCCGGGCTTCCGGCTTTCCGCCGTCCCGTGCTGCTGACGCTGCAATTTTTCGTGCATTACGCCCTGCTGGCCTTTGCCCTGATCAGCATTTTAACCGCGCAGGCCTGGCGCTGGGTGGATGTGCGCTTCTTGGGGATATTTGGCGATGCCCTGGTGCTGGTCTGGCTGGCGTCGCTGCTGGCCATCACCTGGCTGCAGTTCATTCCATCCGGCAAATTTCAGTCCGAAACGCTGCCCGGGGAAGTTCTCCGGCGGCGCCGGTGGATGCTGTGGCTGTTAATTCCCACCGCGCTGCTGCTGGCTGTCCTGGCGTACAACAGCGTAACCTATTATCTATTATATGTTGCCAATCGCATTGACGTATATGCCTGCCCCATGAGCCTGCTGATTATCCTGTTCATCAGCGCCTGGCTGCTGCTGCGGCCATGGAATTTGCGTTTACTGATCCCGGACGCCCGGACGCCGAGCCCGCCGCCCACGACCAGTGCGTCCGTCGTTCCGGCCAGTGCGGCAGCGAAGGCGCCCGAAAAAACAATCGTCGCCGCCCCGCCCGCCGGCCCGCTGATGGCCTTCGCGAGCCTGGCGTTCCTGGCCTACCTGCTGGTACTGCTCTGGATTTTTTTCTTCGCATTCAATGCCGCCCCGCCGCCGCCCGGTCAAAAGCTTGATCTGGCCGTGGTCTTCGGCCATCGCGTGCTGGCCGACGGTCAGGCCAGCGTCACGCTGCGCAACCGCACCATGGTCGCCGTCAAACTGTACCAACAACACCGCGTGCGATACATTATGGTGTCCGGCGCCATTGATCCGGTGGGCACAAACAAACAGGGAAAAACGCTTTATCAAAGCGAAGCCGTGGCCATGCTCAATGTGTGCCTGCACCAGGGCGTGCCGGCGGATCGCGTCATTGTTGACCCGGTGGGCCGAAACACCCGCACCAGCGTTTACGACGCCAAAATGGTCATGCAGCGCCGCGGCTTTCACAGCGTGGTGGGGGTAAGTTCTGATTATCACCTGCCGCGCATCCGCATGACGTTCGCCCAGGCCGGCATTCACGCGTACACCATGGCCTGCCACCCCACGCAATGGGTGGAAACTGAACCCTGGAGCCTGCTGCGCGAATTGGTCGGATTTCCTGTTTATTATTTTGACCGCACTTACCACGAGCCCGAGGTGGAAAAAATGGACGTGAAAAATCCACGCATTGTTGTTTACAAAGCGCTGCACAAACTGGAACTGTTTGACGGCGGGCGCCTGGTCAAAACCTACCCCTGCATCACGGGGTTGAATCCCGGCGATAAACAGGTGGAAGGCGATAAAAAAACCCCGCTGGGAAATCGTCGGATCGTCTACAAAAATCCCGAAAGCCTGTACCACCTCTCCATGGGATTAAATTAGTTGCCACGGCGGGCATTTGATTCCCGTACCAGGTTTGGTCCATATTGGGCGTATTGGGCGCGCTAAGCAGCAGGG
>JAJZCU010000200.1 GCA_021828935.1 Planctomycetota bacterium
ATACCGCTCAATCGCATCTATACCCACCGGGCCCTTTGCCGCGCGGCGTTACCCAGCCGTCGCCCTTGTACACCAGCCAAGGGGAATAGGAGGGCATCTGATACAGATGGCCGGTTAAACCATGGGCCTCAAGCTCCAGCATGTGATGCAGCCAACCAGCCGGGGCAATGCTGCCCACAGGCAGGTGGGTTTCAGGGCTGGGCAACAAAGGCGCGCGGTTGCTGTGATACAACGTATTGCGGACGGCCGGCAATGTGCGAACGTCTTTCACCGTGCCGTTCGCAACCCCAGCGGCAGCCGATACGGCCACAGCCGCTGCGGAGGCCAGAGCCAGAAATCCGTGACGAATCACCCGTTTGAGCATGAAAACCTCCGCCTGCCGCGAAAAATACCGCCATGCGGCAACTCTTATGATGTAAAACATCATTATCGCTGCCGCGCGGGCATAGGCAAGAAGTCAAAAATGCCGAAACAAACAGTGATTTTGACTTTCAGAACGGTACTTGCAGTGCGGCGCGGCGGCGGCGGCAATCACCAACCCGGCCGCACGCGCTTCACGTAGGCAAACAGACTCGTGCCCGGACAGTCGGTGTGGTTGTCGGCCAGTTCCCGGTGGGTATAGATGCGATTGAGCGGTATGCGGTACAGTTTTTTGACAAACAGCACGAATTCGCGCAGCGCGCAAAGTTGCGCCGCCGAGGGATCCTGCAAATCAAAATTACCCAGTAAGACAATTCCCAAATTGTGCGCGTTGTGGTGCCGCACATGGGCGCCCTGGTATACCAGCGGCCGGGCCTGCCACACGCGCCCGGCACGGTCGATGACATAATGGTACGCAATATCGGCCCAGCCGCGGTCTTCTGGCGGCGGCCCCGTATGAAATTCCCGAATGTCTTCAATTTCGTTGGCGGTGGTCTGCCAGGCCTCGGTTTCCCACGGCTCCGGAAACCCGGCGTGGTGAATGGTCAGCCGATTAACGCCGTTCATCAGCACCATGTCGGCATAATTGGGCAGCGCTTTCGCCCACACGTCGCGGCGTTCAATAATCACCGGCGCATCGGACGGATGGGCCAGCGCCACGCCAAACCGGTTGGGAAATACAGCCATGCTCAAGTTGGGCCCGCCGGGCTTCGCTGGGGGGCAGTGCGCTTCGCCGGATTTGGCCGCGTGCCCCATGGCGGCGGTTTCCGGGGGCAACCCGTGCGGCGGCAAAGCATGGTTGCGCTCGCTGGGCCCAGCGGCGCTGGCCAGGAGCGGCATCGCCGGCCCGCCCGGCTTCCGCAAAGAACTGGTGCGCCCACGCGCCACGCGATGACACGCGGCCAGGCACGCACACGCTCCACCCGCCAGGCTCACACGCAGCATCTGCCGCCGCGCCATGGCCATACGATCCGCCGCGGAGCCGCTCTGGTGGTCGTCGGCGCCGCGCCTGTGCGACTGCTGGAAAATCATCGGTTCGTCCATGAAACACCCGTTCGAGTAAGACCGTTTCTATCAAGAACGTATTGTAGCGGCATCGCTGTTCCGAAAAAAACATAATTTTCGATCTCCGCTAAAAATAGGCGCCGCCGCGGCCGCATCAAATTCAGCGCTTCGCCGCCCGGCACGCCATTTGTTTACCGTTCGGTCACGCAGCAACCGCCGGTGAGATCCATGTGATGAACGAAGCTTCCCCCGACCAACCATTGCCATCCAACAGCGCCTTGGCCAGCGGTCTTGGCCTGCTGTCGGAGGAAAACTGGGCGCCATATCGTCCGGTGATTGAGGAAATGCAGGCCCGTCGCATTTCATTTGCCTTGGGCGGCGGTCTGGCGTTTTCCTTTTACGGACCGCGCGTGCGCAACACGAAAGATGTTGACTTTTACGTGCGTCGTGAAGACAAGGCGACAGTGGCCGCACTTCTGGCTAAGTTTCAATTCGTCGATTTTTATGATCAGAAGCCATACGACCGCGCGTGGATTTATCGCAGCATCCGCGACCACTACATTTTGGACGTGATCTGGCAGATGGCCAATGGCCGCGCCGGCACGGATGAGTTGTGGTTGTCCGCCGGGCCGGAGGTTGATATTTATGGCCTGCGGGTGCGATTTGTTCCGTTGGAGGAATTAATCTGGTCAAAGCTGTATGTGATTCAATTTGACCGGTGCGACTGGCCGGACCTGCTGAACTTAATTTACGCCCGCGCCGCGGAAATAAACTGGCAGCGCCTGCTGCGTCGCGCCGACGCTGACACGCCCTTGCTCGCCGCACTGATTTCAGTATTTGCCTGGATGTGCCCGGCCAAGGCCGCAGCGCTTCCATCATGGCTGTGGTGGCAATTGGGTATTGCCCCGCCGACCGCAGCTGGGCCCGAACCGTGCGATCCGCACCGCGTGCGGCTGTTGGACACGCGCGATTGGTTTGGCCCCGTGGCATAAGTTCCGGGACATAAAATGGGGCAGCCGGTCCCGCGATATTTTTCTCCTGTAACCAAGCTTTTTTGGAGGGCCAACCATGCAAATTGGCGCCATGAACCATCCGCAGCGCGAAATCCTGGCCGAGCTTCAATGGATGGCCGACCTGGAGTTGGATTTTATTGATCTTACGCTCGAACCCCCGGACGCCTGTTCCTGGAAGGTGAACGTGCCGGCCCTGGCTGCCGCGATCAAAAAGTACAATCTGGGCGTGGTGGGTCACACGGCGTTTTATCTGCCGCTGGCCAGTCCGTTCCCGGAGGTGCGCCGTGCGGCCGTCGTGGAATTGGAACGCTGCCTGAGCGTCTTCGCCGCTGTGGGCGCGAAATGGATGAACGTACACCCAGACCGCAACATTCCGTTCCACACGCGCGATCAACTGGCAAAAAATAACGTGGCGAGCCTGCGCGAACTCATGGCCGCGGCCCAAAAACACAAGGTGGGCGTGATGGTGGAAAATTTGCCCGGTTGGTACAACAATGCCCGGCAATTGGGCGAACTGCTAAACCCATTGCCCGACCTGGGCCTGCATCTTGACATTGGGCATGCCAATCTTGAAACGCCGCAAAACACCACGGAAGAATTGCTAACAGCTTATGGCGCCCGTGTGCGCCATGTGCATTTGCATGATAACAAAGGCGGCCACCTGGACCAGCACCTGCCGCTGGGCGCCGGAACGCTGGATATTAAAAAACATCTGGCCAGCCTGCATGCAGCCGGCTATGACGGCACGATCACGCTGGAGGTGTTCACGCCTGACCCGCACTATCTGACCTACAGCCGCGATCGCCTCCGGGCGTGGTGGAATGAAGGCCGAACCAACCATTGAAATGGTGGGCTACATTTGCGCGTACCATCGGCACGAACGCGGACCGCCCCGGACAGGGCGGGATCTCCACCGCTTCTCTGACCCGCCGGGTCTCCGTTCGTTCTCAGCGTCCTTACCGCCTCTGCGGTTTATTTTCCGTTTCGCCTGTGTGGCGCCGCACGCGCAGTAGATGCCCCTCAACTCCCCCCGTCCGCTTTTCTCCCGCCGAAGGCCGCGAACAACGTATTCACATGCAATACCTCCACGGCCGAAAAACCCGCTTCCCGCAGCAATTCCAATTGAGACACCAGGGGCCTGGGCGTATCTTCCCGTTCAATGTAGTCAAACACATGCCGCCGGTAATCGGCCCCCTTCAGAGACTCCAGATATTTCCCGAATTGCTCCCGCATCATCGCTTGAATGCCTGGCGACGTGTGCTCAATTAAATCGAAAATCCAGAACGAACCGCCCGGCGCCAATGCTTCATAACAAAACCTGAACACCTGCCGCCACTGGCTCTCTTCACGCAAATGGTGCAGCACCGACGCGGCCAGAATAATATCGCAGCTTGCCGGCGCCAGTCGCAAATCGCGCACATCGGATTGAATCGTCTTGACCGCCCGCGCTCCGCCAGCGCTGGCCGCCGCAATGCGCTGGTCCGCCCGGTCGAGCATCGGCCGACTTAAATCGACCAGCGTGACCGATACATGGGGCAAGAACTGCAACAACTTCAGCGTGTAGTTCCCGGCCCCGCAGCCCAGGTCCACCACATGCCGGGCATGTGGAGTGGCCGTGGCGGCGGCGCGGCAGATTAAGTCCATGGCCAGCGGAGCGTCCATGGTCGCCGCCTGCCCGGTTTCCAGATTGGAAAAGCGTTCCACGTCGCCGTCAAAGCGGGCCCGGATTTCTTCCACTGTCGATTTCACAAAAATTCCTTGAAAGATTATTGCGCCTCGCACAGGCCTGCCCCTATAATACCGCCGACCCGCAAGCGCGTCGACTTGAGGTTTTAGAGTTTTGTCGCAGTTTTTGTCACATTTTTTAACAGGAGTTGTCACATGCCCGTCCGAAAATCCACCGCCCAATGGGAAGGCGATCTGCAAAAAGGCCACGGCAAGATCAAGCTGGGCGGCGGCGCATTTGAAGGCCAATACTCGTTTGGCTCGCGCTTTGAAAACGGCAGCGGCACAAATCCCGAAGAACTTATCGCCGCCGCGCACGCGGGTTGCTTCTCCATGGCCCTGTCGCACATGTTAAGCCAGGCCGGGTTCACGCCCACCAGCGTGCAGACCAGCGCCAGCGTGAAACTTGAGAAAGTTGGCGAGGGCTTCAAGGTTACGCACATCGAACTGGTAACCGATGCGCGCGTCCCCAATATTGACGAAAAAAGCTTTCAGCAGCACGCGGAAAATGCCAGGAAAAATTGCCCCATCTCGCAATTGTTAACCGGCGCGCCCATTGACTTAAAGGCCACGCTGCAAAGGTAGCGCCATTGAACCGGCATTGATGACCGGCTCGAACGCCCACGCGGCGAAGACCAAACGCGCGGCGATTGTTTTCATCGCCGCCTGGCGGAGCCCAGCGGCATGGCAGCGGACGGAACGTTTTTTCACAACGGCCCCGACAGCCGTGCCGCGCCCTTTTTCGGCGCGCCGGACTTCCCTTCCCCGCCCGTTTTGTCTATCTTCCGATCATGACGCAGGCCCTTGCACGCACCGAAGCAGACCCACCGCCGCCCCGGCGTCGCCCCAAAATGCGCACCTTCGGCCCCAAGCGCTGGGAACCCCGCGGCCGGGGCTTTTATCTGATCCTGACAGCCACGGCGGGAGAAAAGCGGACGGGGGGAGTT
>JAJZCU010000201.1 GCA_021828935.1 Planctomycetota bacterium
CATACGCACCCCTGCCAATTGTGGGGAATGACAAGCCGTTAATGGTGGGGCTTGAGGCGACGGGAAGGAGCGGGTGAGGGGATGGCCGCCCCCCCCATTACTGATGTGAAACAATTCGCTGTTCCACCACATCGCGTTTTGTACGCAGATAACCGGGCAGGGCCGGCGGAGCCCACCCCGGCGCGGCGATTCCGCGCCGCTGCAGCAGCGAGCCATCCAACAAATATAACTCTGCCAACGCATTGAGATAGCTTACAACCGCCTGCACCTCGCCAATCTTTGCTGACAATAAATTGCTTTGCGCCTGGGCCACCAGCAGCGACGTGGAATTGCCAACGTCAAACAATGCAATCTGGGCGCGCAGGGCCTCGGCCTGTGATACTTCTGTGGCCCTGGTGGCGGCGATTTCCGCCCGATCCGTTTGCACCGTGATGTAGGCGTCTTGAACATCCAGTTGCACGGTCTGTTCAAGGTTGCGCAGGCTGGCCTCATCCTGATCACGCGTGAGCCGGGCGGAGAGATAATTGGCGCGGGCGGCGCGGTTGATCAGCGGATAGCTGCCTTGGAGGCCCCCGGTGACGTCATAGCCCGAACCATTCAAGTGTTTCAGCGTGCCGCCGAACGAATTCGCATAGCCGGTTTTTCCCAGATTGATAAAAAAATTGAGCACGGGCAGCAATCCGTTGCGCGTTTGAACCACGGCCAGATCGCCGCGTTGAATTTCCAGGCGGGCCTCGTTGAGGTCCGGCCGCATTCGCATCGCCACGTCCACATGGCTGTCCACGGGTCCAATTCTGCCCTTGGGAACAAATGGCTTGTTCACCAGCGCCACGCGCCGCCGCCACAACCGCGGCCCCGGCGGAGACACTAAATTTAACAATGCCAGACGGTCGGTTTGCTGCGTGCCGCGGGCGGCGATCAGCGCCTCCTTTTCCAGGGCCACCTGGGCCTGAGCCGCGGGAATCTGCGAGGCCGCGGTCTGCCCCACGCGCACCATGGCCTGAGTCTGATCACGTTGCTGCCGGGCCACCGTTAAGGCTTGTTGCACGATGGCAATATCCTGCGCGGCCAGGGCGTAATTCCAGTAGGCCTGCTCGGTTTGGGCGGTAATTTGTTGCGCCAGGCCGCGCAGTTGATATTCCGTGATGCGCGTCTGGGCCTGGGCTTCATGAATGGCGGCCAGGTTGGCGTTAATATCCGCGCCTTGCAGCAGCGCCTGCGTAACGGTCAGACCCACGCGCGTGGAGGTGATGGTATTCCCGTAGAACGGCGACTGGTTGATATTCGTATTAATGTTGGCGGCCACGGTCGTGCCGGTGGGGAAAAATTCCTGAATGGCGGCCTGGCCGTTGCCGGTATTGGTTTGCGCGAAACTATAGGCCTGGGCGTCGGAAAGCGTGCTGCTGCGGCCGGCGGAGACCTGCCCGGTGATGGTGGGATCAAACGCGGCCCGCTGCACTTGAACCTGCGTATGGGTGATGGCGGGGTAATACCGCTGCACCGCCAGCGCGGGGTTGTTATTTAATGCCAGCACAATGGCCTTGGCCACGCCCAGGCGAATGGGCCCGCGGGCGGGCAAACCCAAAGCCGCGGCGCGTTTCACCTGCCCGGCGGTAACGCCGGTGGGCGCGTGCGTGGCCCCAGCGGTGGCGGCTTCGTGCTGTTGCGCCGGGCCGATGTAGTTTTGAAAGCCGTTGCCGTTAATGCTGGAGCAGCCGGCGGGAAAAATCGCCAGAATGACCGCGACCAGCAGCGTTAAAAGGCCCCGTGCCGCCGGGCGCGTGGCCGACGCCGGCTTTTCCCGCGGCGCGGCGGCGGGACACAATCGCGGGGAATATGTGCTTTGCGGGGAAGAATAGTTATTCATAGCGCAGGGCCTCAATCGGGTCCAACGCGGCCGCGCGGCGCGCGGGATAATAACCAAAAAATATGCCCACCGCCGCCGAAAAGCCCAGCGCCAGCAACACGCTGTTTAAGGTGACCTGGGGCACGAAATTGCGAAACCGGATCACATGCGCCACGCCAATGCCCGCCGCCACGCCAATCAAGCCCCCCACGCCGCTCATCAAAACCGCCTCTAATAAAAATTGGCGCAGAATGTCGCGGCTCTTGGCGCCGATGGCCTTGCGAACGCCGATCTCCCGCGTGCGTTCAGTCACCGTTACCAACATAATATTCATAATGCCAATGCCGCCGACCAACAGCGAGACGCCGGCAATGGACCCCAGAAGAATGGTAAAGGTGCGCATGAAGCTGGCCGCGGTGGCCAAAAATTCGGCCTGATTTCGAATGAAAAAGTCATCCGGAGCGCCGCTGGCAATGTGATGGCGCCGCCGCAGCACCCGCCGACATTGGCGCTGCACCTGTGCAAGGTTCGCCCCCTGCCTTGCTTCGACATCAATTTCACGCAGCGAGGTCAGGCCGAACACCTGCGCCATGGCAGTGGTGTACGGGATCACCGCCTGGTCGTCGGGGTTGAACCAGCCCTGATCGCCCTTGGCCTTCATCACGCCGATCACTTTGAACATGATGCCGTTAATTTTAATAATCTGACCCAGGGCATCCGCGTCGCCGAACAGATGTTTGGCGGTCAGGGGGCCCAGCACCGCCACATGGGCCGAACCCTGGGCTTCGGAATCGGTGAATTTGCGACCGCTGGCAACCTGGAAATTGCGAATGGCAAACCAACTTGGGGCGCAGCCGGTGACGTTGGTCCGGGTGTTCTTGCTGTAATATTTTAATTGGGCGCTCCCGCCCACCGCGGGCGTTACCGAAACCACGTTTTTTACGTCGTGCAGCAGGGCCAGGGCGTCGCCGACGGTCAAATCCTGCTGGGTTCCGGAAATTACGCCGCCGGTGCCCTTCTGCCCCGGCTGCACCATTAACAAATTGCTGCCCATGGAACTGATTCGGGCAATCACCTGGTTCTGCGCCCCGATTCCCAGGGCCAGCATGGCAATGACCGCCGTCACGCCGATGATCATCCCCAGCATGGCCAAAATACTGCGCAGCTTATTGGCGTACAGGCTGCGCAGGGCGACCTTTACAATGGTCCAGAAAAGCATGTTGGAATTTCCTTACAATTTAGCCACTGGCGGCGCGCCCGGCGCTGGCGCCGCGCCATTTTCCGGGCCCACGATGTGGCCGTCGGCAATGCGCACTTCACGCGGGCAGTGGGCGGAAACTTTGGCGTCGTGGGTCACCAGAATAATGGTGCGCCCCTGGGCGTGAAGTTCCCGAAACAGCGTTAATATTTCCTCGCCGGTGCGACTGTCCAGATTGCCGGTGGGTTCATCGGCCAAAAGAATCGCCGGCCGCGTGACGATGGCCCGCGCAATGGCCACGCGTTGCCGCTGCCCGCCCGACAACTGGTTGGGTTCATGGTGCATGCGGTCGTCCAGGCCCACGGTGGCCAGGGCGTGCTGCGCCCGTTCCTTGGCTTTTTTGTCGCCGCAATAAAGCAGCGGCAGTTCCACGTTTTCCAAGGCGGAAAGGCGCGGCAGTAAATTAAAGCTTTGAAACACAAAGCCGATGTAGCGGTTGCGTATTTCCGCCAGACGGTCGCCGGAAAGCTTGGAGACGTCTTCGCCGGCCAGCACATACGTGCCGGAATCTGCGCTGTCCAGGCAGCCCAAAATGTTCATAAGGGTTGATTTGCCGCTGCCGGACGAACCCGTGATGGACAGCATTTCGCCCGATTGCACATGCAGGCTTACGCCGTCGAGCGCCCGCACGGTGGCCCCGCCAAGCTCATAGGTTTTCGATACGTTCCGGGCGTCGAGCATGGTTTGACCCACCGGCACGGGCGTGACGGCCTGGTCTTCGGCGGACGCGGCGGCCACGATGGGCTGGCGCCCCGGCGCCGCCGCCGGGGGCATTGTTGGGGGCGTTACTTTCTTCACAACCGCCGTTCCTGTTTCAATATTAACATTAACGTACAGCGGACTCAACCGCCGCGACGCTTCGCCAGTAGCGTTGTGCCCTTGGACCAAATGCCCTGCCCGGCGGAGGCGTGGGCCACCACCAATTGCCCCGCTTTCAGACCGCTGGTGATCTGCCATTCCTCGCCGTTGGTCAGGCCCACCGAAACGTTTTGCCGATGCAGCTTCCCGCCCACTGACACGAATACAAAATGCCGCGCGCCCCTGGTGGCCACGGCCTCAAAAGGCACTTGCAAAGCGGACTTTAAATACGCACAAATGATGCGGGTGTTGGCGGTCATGGTGGGTTTTAACAAGTTTTTATTCTTTCCCAACACCTCAATTTTCACGTTAAATGTCACCACGTTCGACACGCTCTGCCCCGTCACGCCGATCTGCACCACTTTGCCGCGGAACAGCACGCCGGGATAGGCGTCGGCGGTAATATGCACCGCCTGGCCGAGCTTCACGTTTCCAATGTCGCTTTCGTCCACGCTGGCCATCACAAAAATGCGCGAAAGATCGCTGATGGTCAGCGCCGTATCGCCCCCGCCGACGTTGGTGATCGCCGAAGCGATCACCTGCCCCACCTGCGCGGTGCGGGCCGAAATATAGCCGCTGATCGGCGCCCGCACGGTCGTGTAGGAGTATTCCTCCTGGGCTTCTTCCAAACTCACAGAGTCCGCGTCAACCCTGGTGTGCGCCAATTTAACCGCCTGCTGAAGATACTTGATATTCATCGCCGCCACTTTAAGCTGCTCCACGGCAATACGGGCGGTGGCCAGATCGTCCGCCGCTTTTTCCGATGCGGTCTGGGCGGTGTCATAGGCGGCCTGGGAGCCCAGCTTTTCCCGCAACAACACCTGGTCGCGGTGCGCTTCAGTGGCGGCGTTGCGGGCCGCCACCCGGGCGTCGGCTAAATTGGCCTCGTCCTGCTGCCGCGTGGTGATTAAATTAGCCTGGGCGATCAAAACATTTTCCCGGGCCTGTTGCAGACCCGCCTGCGCCGCCGAGAGATTGGCCTGCGCATTTTCCACGCCCCATTTTTCCAGCTTCGGATCGATCTTGACGATGACCGCACCTTTTTTAACATAATCACTGATGTCATACGGCAGATCGACAATTTCGCCGGAGGCCTGACACTTTATGGGCACATCACGATTCGACTGCACCGAGC
>JAJZCU010000202.1 GCA_021828935.1 Planctomycetota bacterium
CAGAACGTTAAGTTCGGGCAGCAAGTGGTAAAACTGAAACACGAACCCAAAATGGCGGTTACGCAGGGCGTGCCGCGCGCGGCGGCGCATGTTGGAGACCGAATGGCCGCGGAACAGCACCCGGCCTTCATCGGGCTGTTCCAACGCGCCGGTGATGTGCAGCAGCGTGCTTTTTCCGGAACCCGAGGCGCCAATAAGCGCCACAAATTCCCCTTCGCCCACCGTGAGACTGGCCTCACGCAATACATAAATTGGCTCGCGGCCCATCATGTATTTTTTGGAGATGCACTGCACTTCCACCAAAGCTTCACGCGAAGGCGGGGGCGTACACGGGCCAAGCATGGGCCCATCGCCTGGCCGCGGCGCGGCGGGGGAAGGCCCGCCGGGCGTTTGTGCGTCGGTTGTTAAAGAAGGTTCATTCATAACGCAACGACTTCACCGGTTCCTGCCGGCCGGCAATATAGGCGGGAACCGCGGCTCCCAGAAGGCCCGCCACCAGCGCGGCGGCGAAAATAACGGCAACATCGGTGCTTTGCACCTGGTGCGGAATATGGGCGAACAGGTAGACCTTTCGGTTCCAAATGGTCACGCCCAGCCACCGCTGCAAAATATCATTGTGAATGGCGTTGTCGTTCCAGACGAACAGTACGCCGCTGACCACGCCCAACGCGCCCCCAACGCAGCCAATAAATAATCCATAACTCATGAAGATGCTGGCCACGCCCAATTCGCTTCCGCCCACGGCCTTAATAATGCCAATATCGCGAGTCTTATCATGCACGATCATGTAAAAAATAAGAAATATCACCACCACCACCACCATGCTCATCATGCCCAGCAGAAAGGTGATCATGTTGCGTTCATTGTCCACCGCTTTGATGTACGTGCCCTGTTTTTGCTGCCAGGTTTGCACCTGCATGGGGATGCCCTGCATCTGCGGGTGCTCGTGGCGGAATATTTCCAGCACATGGGCGATTTTGTTACGCGCGGCGGCCAGCGCCCGGCCATTGTGTGAATGGTGAATGCTGATCTCAATTTCGCTGCACCGTGCGGCGCGGTAGCCCGTGCCATCGGCCAGGGGGCGCTTCTGCATCCACGCCATTTTCTGCACAATATGAAATGGTGCGTACACATAGCTGGAATCAACTTCATACACTTTTGTATCGGAATCATCTACAATTACAAATGTATGCGACACCGGCGGCACGGAAACAAATGAGCCGCGGGCAATGGGCGCCACGGTCAGCACGGCCTTGGCGTAGGCCAGCACGGGCCGGCGGCGGTAGTGACCGCTGGCGTCATGATGGTAGATTAAATTTACGCCCACAATGCAGCCGTTTTTGGGTTCGGCCCGGCGGCTGGCGTAGGCATATTTGGCCTGCGGCGGGGGGGTGAATGTAGGTTCAGATGGCAGCAGCACGCGGCGCAGGGCGGCGGGGTTCGCAAAGGTTTCATTGGTTGGCAAACGCCCCAGCAGCAACTGCGTGCGATACGCCAGCGTTACGCGTTGAATGGCATCCGCCAATTCCTGTCGGCGGGCTTTGGCCCAGGTGCGCCGGAAATAGTTCCAGATGCCGCCGCCCACAATTTTGGGCTGCCGCGCCACCTGCGCCTGCAATTTGCTTTCACGTTTCCGCACCGCCACATACCACTTCCGGGCGCGTTGGCGCAACTGATTGGTGGTTGCCGGAAAGTTGCCCTGCCGCATTTTGCGCAACACGCGCCGGGGCAGTTTGTACTGCCGGTAAAGGCTTTGCCGGAAATGGCTCACGCGAGACTTTCCGGCGGCATGAATGCCCACAATCTGCACGCCAAAATTGGCCCCAAAATCGGGCAGGTTCATCAGCCCGTAGGCGTACACCACGGGCGTGGTGGTTTTGACTTCCGGCAATTTGTTTAGCTGTGCTTCCAACTGATGATAATAAGGAAAGCCGGACATGGTGCGGCTGTAAATCACCACGTCGCCCATCAAGCCCCGGCCCGCGTTGCGCACGCGGTTTACAAATCCGGTCATGATGCTGTAGACGACGATCAACATGCCCACGCACAGCCAAACGGCCAGAATGGGGAATATGACAATTCCCTTGCGGGTCAAGTAGCGCAGGCATAAGAATATTTTATACATAAATGAAACACGCTGCGGCCATGCGCCGAAGCGCCACGGTCGGTTGGATTACCTTCGAAAACCCGTCTAACTGCGCGGCTTTAATTGTGGGAACAACACCACATCGCGGATGCTCGTGCAATTCGTCAGCAGCATCACCAAGCGGTCAATGCCGATACCCAGCCCGCCCGCCGGCGGCATGCCATAACGCAACGCTTCCACAAAATCCTGATCCATGCGGGCCATGGAATCTTCTTCCTTTAATCCCGCCAATTGATTACCAAACGTGGCCTCCTGAACCAGCGGGTCATTAAGTTCCGTATACGCATTGGCCAGTTCCATGCCCGCCACGTACAGTTCAAAGCGTTCGGCCAGTTGCGGCTGCTGCGGGTTGCGCCGCGTAAGCGGGCATAGCCCCGCGGGGTAATCGACTACAAATACCGGTTGATCCAGTGCCGCCAGCGCCGGTTCCGCCAGGCGCTCAAAAAGTTCGCCCGCCAGCACGTCCGTATCGGCCTGCCGGGCATTTTCCAGGCCGTGGCGCGCGGCGCCGGCCTTTATTGAAGCGGGATCTAATAGATCCACCTGGGCGCTTTGCCACAGCAGCTCGGCATAAGTTTTCTTGATAAAAGGCGGCGTGAAGTCGATCACCCGTTCGCCGTACGGCAGATGAATCTGCGGCAGGCCTGAAGCGCCTGGCGTGGGCGGGGGCTGTTTGGCATGCAGCGTTTCGGCTCGCTTTTTGGCCAGTTGCGCCACCAGGGTTTGCGTGAGTTCCATCATGCCGGCCAGATCGCTGTAGGCTTCATACAGTTCCAGCATGGTGAATTCGGGGTTGTGCCGGGTATCAATGCCTTCATTGCGAAAGTTGCGGTTGATTTCAAAGACGCGTTCAATGCCGCCGACCAAAAGGCGCTTAAGAAACAGTTCGGGGCTGATGCGCAGATATAAGTCAGTATCCAAGGCATGATGATGTGTGGTAAACGGCCGCGCCGCCGCGCCGCCGGCCAGCGACTGCATCATGGGCGTTTCAACTTCCATAAAATTGCGGGCATGCAGAAAGTCTCGCATATCGCGCACAATTTGGCTGCGCGCCAGGAAAATTTCCATGCTCTGCGGATTGGCCATTAAATCAAGGTAGCGCTGGCGGTAGCGCGTTTCGGTGTCGCTTAAGCCGTGAAATTTTTCCGGCGGCGGCAGCAGGGCCTTGGTGGCCAAACCAAAATCATCCGCCCAAAGGGTGATTTCACCGGTTTTGGTATGCCCAATTTTTCCTGAAAACCAGGCAATGTCCCCCAGTTCCAGCAATTTGGCGGTGGTGAATTTTTCTCCCAAAATTTGTTTGGCCACGCCGATCTGCAACCGGCCGGAGGAATCAGCGATGGTCATGAAAATCAGCTTGCCAATGTCGCGCAGCAGCGTGATGCGGCCGGCCACGCGCGCCTGCGGCCCGCCATCATGCGGCGTATCTTCCAAATTAGGACTGTGCAGGGCGCGGGCCTGTTCCGTGGAGATTAGGCCATCAACCCGCCGGCCATACGGGTCAATACCCGCCAGGCGCCACTTTTCCAACCGCGCCATGCGGTCCTTGTATTGGGGATTGTCAATCACTGTTGCGTTTCCTGCCGGGGTACAAAAATCGAATTGGGTATTGTAGCGGCAAACGCAGGTTATAAAAGGGAGCGGCCCGGCACGCCGGCGCGCGGGGTGTGGCAAAAGTTTTGGGGGCCGATTGTGATCGCCGGAAACGGGCGTGAAGTTGCCAAAACCATTTACCTTGGCCGCGGCTGGGCTCCGGTTTCAATGGACCGTGCACTACAATCCGGGCGACGGGGATTATTTCGGCGGCCATAGGTCGTCGGGGTGGTGAGTATCGTATGAGAAAACTGGTTGTACATGCCGCGCCGCCGCCGCCGGGTTATGCAAGCGCTGCCGCCGCGATTGAGGGCTCCGTCCGTTCCGACACTGCGATCCGGACGGTGGCTGATTCCGAAGTCGCGGGGAGGCGGATTCAGGCGGTTGCGTGGAACGACGAGAAGCTGGCTTTTGCCCTTGACGACGGGCAGCAGTTGACCGTCCAGGCCAAAGACTCCCGTGTGCGTTGTGTCGCTAGCGCGACGGCGGAGCGTCTTGACTGTGGTGAGGAGGCCGTTTTGCTGCGACTGGGGTCCAGCGAGTTCAGGTGGGAAAGAGGGCGCATTGCGATGTCTTATGTCGGTAGAGAACTCTACCGATTATGGTTCGGCCGTGAGGAGCTCTACATTTACGCCGAGCACGCTCCAATTCTGGCGTGTTCATGCCTCAGTGCCCATCCCGGTGGCGCGTCCGTACTCTTTTGGTGGCCGGGAGATTGACTTTGGGCCGCTTCCGCACAGATCTTCGGATGTGCGCGCTGAGTCGCGCGACGGTGGTGCCCTACCCGCCTCGTCTTCCCCGAGCCCGACCGACCGACTGGGGCACCGCCGCCGGCACCAGCACGGACCGCTTCCAGTACGGCTATGACCCAGCATCGAACGTGCTGTACAAGAACAATCTTGTTAATCCGAACATGAGCGAACTGTACCACGCGAACAGTTCGGCCCCGAATGAGAATGGAAGCGCCTACGATCCACTTGGCCGCGAAACCGCCTTCGCACGGGGCGTGTTGTCCGCCAGCGGCAACGACCCCGGCGCGGCCGCCCTCGACACAGTCGCCAGCCCCACGCAAAGCCAAACGTGGAACATGGATGCCTTGGGCAACTGGAGCAGCTCCACCACGAATGGCACCGCCCAAACCCGCAGCTTTAATAGTCAAAACCAAATCACAGGCATCAGCGGTACAACCGCCACGCCGACATATGACGCCAACGGGAACATGACCACCGACCAGAACGGCAATAAACTCGTTTATGATCCGTGGAACCGCCTGGTTGCCGTGCAAAACCCCGCCGGCCAGACGATCGCCGCCTACAGCTATAATGCCATGGGCTACCGCATCAGCGAAAGCTA
>JAJZCU010000203.1 GCA_021828935.1 Planctomycetota bacterium
AGGTTTTGGCGTGCACTCCATCGGGCGCGAACCATGCCCAAATGTAAAAAAAGACATGGCCCTTGGGCGCTGGGCCAACCAGGCCGGGCTTGACATGTCTGTTTTCGTTTAGTAAACTGGTTTAACGGTTGAGGGAATCTGTTTAACGGCCCGTCGCCTGCGGCGTTTTCAGGTTTGCGGCTTCTACCTTAGGTCGTAAAAAGGTGCTCAGTGATGCTGCCGGACCAAACACTACCACGCGAAGCCGCCGATTCCCGCAACGGCGCAGACGCCCCCCGCGCCAGCACGACCCGCAACGGCCTTAAAATTACGACAGACCGGGTAAACATTCGCGAAGTTGCCGAACAGGCCAAGGTCTCCGTGGCCACGGTTTCCCTGGTGCTCAACAAAAGCCCGCGCATCAGTCGCGCCACCAGCCTGCGCGTTCAAAAAACCATTAATGATCTGGGGTATCAGCCCAACCGCCTGGCGCAAAGTCTTTCCGGCCGCTATACGTACAGTTTCGCCATTCTGCTGCCCGCACTGCGGCACGCCTTTGCGGACGCCTACTTCGGCGAAATTATCAGCGGCATCTGCGACCGCGCCGGAAAAATGGGCTACAAGGTGATTCTGGAGCAAGCCAAGCCGCAGTACATTAAAGACCGCAAGCATGTGGAGCTCTTTGAGCGCCGCTTTGTGGATGGCGTGCTGTGCGCGGGCTTTAATGATAAACACCGCTTTCTGGCGGATTTCGGCGAATGCAAGTGTCCCATGGTGCTGGTGGACAACAAAGTGGCGTCCATGGACCATGTGGTGTGCGATTACCGCCTGGGCGCCGAACAGGCCCTGAACGCCATTTTGCAGTTGGGGCACCGTTCGGTCGCGTTGATTTATGCCGCGCCGGAAAGCCAAACGGCCCGGCAGGTGGCGGAGGTCTACGCCCGCAAATTAGCCGATGCCGGCATTCCCTTTGATAAAGCGCTCACGGAAGACGGCTGCTTTACGGACATCGGCGGCGCGGCGGCGGCGGAAAAGCTGATGAAACGCCGGCCGGACATAACGGCAATTCTTGCTAACAATGACAAGATGGCCCTGGGCGCCATACGTTATTTACAAACCAGCGGCCGCAATGTACCCAAAGATGTGTCAATTGTTGGCTTTGATGATTTACAGCACAGTGCCTTTGCCAACCCCAGCCTGACCACCGTGCATCTGCCGCTGTATGAGGCGGGCGGCCTGGCGTGCGAACGGCTGCTGGAGCGAGTGCATGGGAAGATTGACCGAATCAGCGAAAACCTGCCCACCCATTTGGTGCTGCGCGAATCAACCTCTTTGGCGCCCATCCTTTCCGCCGCTGCGGAAAGCGCCCGCCAGCGCGAGCCAGCCCCTGCAACCCCCGGTTCACAGCGGGTGGGTGGCCACGATGACGGGAATCGCGGATGACGCGGTTAAATGTGGATATGAGGGCGTTGGAAGACGGAATTGCTTAACCGCGGATGACGCGGATGAACGCGGATACGAGGGGATGGACGACGACGACGCGAACGGTGGATTGCCGCGGACTCGTCGTCCCCTATCCGCGTGATCAGCGTAATCAGCGGTTTAATTGATTTGACCCGCTGCCGCCTGCTTGACCGCGGATAACGCGGATGAACGCGGATACGACGGAAGGGATGATGGCGACCACTTATTGCGTCGTCCCCTATCCGCGTGATCAGCGTAATCAGCGGTTTAATGAATTGGACCCGCTGCCGCCTGCTTGACCGCGGATAACGCGGATGAACGCGGATACGACGGAAGGGATGATGGCGACCACGTATTCCGTTGTCCCTTATCCGCGTAATCAGCGTAATCAGCGGTTTAATGAATTGGAGCCGCTGCCGCCTGCTTGACCGCGGATGACGCGGATGAACGCGGATACGACGGAAGGGATGATGGCGACCACGTATTCCGTCGTCCCCTATCCGCGTGATCAGCGTAATCAGCGGTTTAATTAATTGGAGCCGCTGCCGCCTGCTTGACCGCGGATGACGCGGATGGACGCGGATACGACGGAAGGGATGATGGCGACCACGTATTCCGTCGTCATCTATCCGCGTGATCAGCGTAATCAGCGGTTTAATTAATTGGAGCCGCTGCCGCCTGCTTGACCGCGGATAACGCGGATGAACGCGGATACGACGAGGGAATGGGTGGCGCGCTTCAGCGTAATCCGCGGTTTTGTTCATTGGCGCCGCTGCGGTGGGCCAGTGCGTGGTGGCGACGCTTCTTTGCCGCGACATTGAAAGGCATTCAATGCAATATGTTCACAAGGCAACCTCGGCAGCTCGCGTGCTGACAACCACCTGCGCCTTAAGCGCGGCGCTGGGCTTGGGCGGATGCCATACCAGGCGCGTAGCCCAAGCCCCGCGCGCCATACATGCCCCGCACGCCAGTCAGGCGCCCAGGCCGGCGGCAATCCCGCACCCCATCCGGCAGCCGGTGGCCCGGATTCACCAGCCCAAGCTGCAGCCACCCCACCGGTTTACGTACATTCCACCGGCGGGGTCGGTGGTGAAGAGCGTGGCCATTGCCGGCGATTTTGACGGCTGGTCCACCACGGCGGACAGGCTGCACAAACAATCCAACGGCCATTATTCCATCGCGCTGCGCCTGCCGCGTGGAATCCATCATTACAAGTTTGTTATTAACGAAAACAAGTGGACGCCAGACCCACGGGCGAATCCAAAATACAACCAGCCGGACAACTTTGGCGGCCATAATTCCGGCGTGAAGATTGGCCCAAGCGCCCGCGCATTTCCCAAGCCCGGGCCAAACACCATTACCATCAAGGCCGTGCGGTTTGAGCCAAAAAACTACCGTGATGTGGATGTTTTCGGCAAAACTCTGATCCGTATAACGCTGCGGGCCCAGGCGCATGACATCACCAGCGTTCACTTATTAACGCAGACCATCCGCCGCAACGCCCCGGCCCGTTGGCACAGCGCCACGCTGCACTTCACAGACCAGCGGCACGGCTTTTCCCGTTATGGCACGGTGCTGCGCGTGCGGGCGCCGGCGCTGCGGTATGTGTTTAAGTTGCGGCACGGCTCGAAGATTTTGTACCTGGCTTCGCAGGGTTTCTATACGAACGAAAAATCGGCAATGCGCGCCGCGTACACCCGCGCCATGGAAACCAGCTTCCACACGCCGCGCTGGGCCCGCCATGCGGTGTGGTATCAAATTTTTCCAGAGCGTTTCCGCAACGGCAGCAAGGCCAATGATCCGCCCCACACCGTGCCCTGGACGGCCAAATGGTACAGCCGGCAACCCGGCGAAAAAGGCACGTTCTACCAATACATTTACAATCGGTTTTATGGCGGCGATTTGCAGGGGGTCATTCAGAAACTGCACTACCTGCGGCGGCTGGGGGTCAACGCGCTTTACTTCACGCCCCTGTTCAAGGCGCCCAGCATCCATAAATATGACACCCAGGATTTCCGCCACATTGACGACCACTTTGGCTTCAAGGGCGATATTAAAAAACTGCACGGAGAAACCGCCAACCCCAAAACCTGGAAATGGACAAAAAGCGACCGCTTGTTCCTGCATTTGGTGAGTCTGGCCCACCAGCAGGGTTTTCACGTGATTATGGATGGCGTGTTTGAAGATTCCGGAAAAAAGTTTTTTGCGTTCAAAAACCTGATGAAATATGGCAAAAAATC
Source organism: Planctomycetota bacterium (assembly GCA_021828935.1). Taxonomy (GTDB): domain Bacteria; phylum Planctomycetota; class Phycisphaerae; order WQYP01; family WQYP01; genus JAJZCU01. Next base: position 3,684 of record JAJZCU010000203.1, read on the forward strand.
GCCTTACAAAAATTGGTATCAGGTGCGAAGCTTCGGCCCGCCGGTGCAATACAACGCTTGGGACGGCGTCAATGGCGCTTTGCCGCTGTTCCGCCGCAGCAAGCGCGACGGCCTGGCGCGCGGCCCGCGGAAATTCCTGCTGGCGGTGACGCGCCGCTGGATGGCGCCCAATGGCGACGTATCCCGCGGCATTGACGGCTGGCGCATGGACAGCGCGCCGAGCATCCCGCATGCCTTCTGGCGGATATTCCGCAAATTTGTCAAACGCATCAACCCCAACGCCATTTTAGTCGGCGAGATTTGGAGCCAGGCCCGCTCATACCTCCGCGGCCATCAGTTCGACGCCACCATGAACTACCCGTTTGCCTCCGCCGCCACAGGGTTTTTCTGCGGCGGGAACCATTCCACCACGCCGGCCAAGTTTGGCCGTGGCCTGGAAAGTTTGTTAAATGCGCGGCGCTGGCAGGTCAACGTGGTGGAGCAGGACCTGCTGGACAGCCACGACACCGACCGTTTTGCATCCCGCTTCATGAATCCGGGGCTGCCGTTCAATGCCAAAGACCGCGTGCAGGACAGCAACCCGCAGTACAACGTTCACAAACCCACGCCGTTGGATTACCGCCGCATGCGCCAAGGCGTGGCGCTACAGATGACTTTTGTCGGCGCCCCGATGGTGTATTACGGCGATGAAACGGGCATGTGGGGCGCCAGCGACCCGTCTGATCGACAGCCCATGGTATGGAAAGACTTGGAGCCGTATGCAGACCCCAATGTGCGGTTCAGCCAGCGGCAGTTCAATTTTTATCAACGGGCCATCGCCACGCACCGGCAGCTAACGCCGCTGCAGGTGGGGTATTTCCGGTCGCTTAAAACGCGGCCGGTGGGCGGCGGCGGAACCGGGGCGGCGGCGGAAAAGAAGGCGATTTTTGCGTTCGCCCGGGACATTGGCCCACGCCATGTGTATGTGCTGTTGAACCGCAGCGGCAGCCCACACACGGTGCAGTTCCGCGTGAGCGCCAGCGACCGCAAGCACACGCTGTTAAACTACCTTGATCCTGCGGAACTCAAGCTGACCTTTGCCACCGCCGCGCCCGCCGCCCGGCCGGTGTTGACCGCCATCCCCGGCGCGAAGGGCTATCTTGCGAAAAAAGGATGGGTAAGAATTACCCTGCCCGCGTACAAATCCGCGATCCTAACCGCGGCGCTAAAGGCACATTGACGCACGGCGGCGGGATTCTATTATGCGGCATCTAGAACCGTAATAAAGAACGGAATGCTTAACTGCGGAATTGCTTTACCGCGGATGACGCGCATACGACGATGTTTCGACCGCGGATTACGCGGATCAACGCGGATACGACGACGTTTGAATGGGGGGAGT
>JAJZCU010000204.1 GCA_021828935.1 Planctomycetota bacterium
CGGGCCCTTCTCCGTGTCGTTTCTCAGCAATCCCCGGTGCGGCAGTGAAACCATCTGTGTCTCGCGAACTGAAAGGAGTCCACCATGCAATGAACCGTTTGCCATGTAGCCGCCCGAGCGGCCCGTGGAGCAATCCATCGGGTCGAGGCCTTGGCGTGGCGAAGATGTGATCCGTAATGTTTTTTACGTGAACCCAAATCAGCCTCGCTACGCCAATCGAGAGCGGCCAAGTAATCGGATTAAACGAAGCCAGCACCGTCGGTGAAGAAGCGGTTACTCAGGTGCAACTTATACTGCTCCCGGTTGTCAAGGCGCAAAACCTCTTGCTGCAATGGGGCTCGCGGCGATATTGGTTAAAGAATGCCCTCAATACCTTCGATCCAGCAGGCGGTACTGCACCGCTTCGCTGATGTGCGATGCGGTGATGGCGGGGGAGTCTTCCATGTCCGCGATGGTGCGCGCCACGCGGCGGACTTTGTCGAACGCCCGGGCGCTTAGGCCCAGTTCCTCCATGGCCTGTTTCATTAACATTAAAGAGGGTTCATCCAATGCGCAATGCTCCTTAAGCTGCGTGGTGCGCATGGCGGCGTTGGTCATCGTGCTGTGCTCGCCGAATCGCTGGGCCTGGGCTTTGCGGGCGCGTTCCACCTGTTTGCGCATGTCCGCGGAGCTTTGACCTTCGCGCTTGCTGGTTAAATCGCGGTACGTCACGGCGGGCACTTCCAGATGGATATCAATGCGGTCCAGCAGCGGCCCTGAAAGTCGTCCCAGGTATTTTTCCATGGCCATGTCCTGCGTTCCGCCATTCGACCGTTGAATGGTTCCCTTGCCGCTGGCGGAGGGGTTCATGGCGGCCACCAACATGCAGCGGGCGGGGAAACAGACGCTGGAATGCGCGCGGGAAATGGTCACCGTGCCCGCTTCCAGCGGTTGGCGCAGCATTTCCAGCACGCGGCGGGAAAATTCGGGCAGTTCATCCAAAAATAAAATGCCGTGATGGGCCAGTGAAACTTCGCCGGGGCGGGGGATGCTCCCGCCGCCGATGAGGGCCGCGCCGCTGGCGGAATGGTGGGGCGTGCGCACGGGGCGGGTGCGCATGAGGCTGATATTTTTTGGTAGCAAACCGCAGGCGGAATAAATGCGCGTGGTTTCCAGGGCCTCATGCCGCGTGAGCGGGGGCAGAATGGTGGGCAGTCGCTGGCAAAGCATGGTTTTACCGGCGCCCGGCGGGCCCAGCAGCAGCACATTGTGCCGGCCGGCGGCGGCAATGGTCAGCGCCCGCTTGGCCAGTTCCTGGCCGCGCACATCGGCGAAATCAACGTCGTAATCCCCGGCGCCCACTTCAGACTGCTGTTCCGGCGGCGCTTCGGCCTGCAGGTCCAGTTGCCCATTAAGAAATCCCGTCAATGTGCTGATGCTGTCAATGGCGTACACGGCCACGCCGGGCACCACGGCGGCTTCGCGGGCATTGTCCGGCGGGAGCAGCACGCCTTGTTTGCCGCTTTCAACGGCCAGCATGGCCATGGACAGCGCGCCCTTGATGGGCCGCACCGAACCATCCAGCGCCAGTTCTCCCGCTACTAAAAAATGTTTGTGTTTGTCGCCGCGAATGCTTTTGCTGGCGTGCAGCACGCCCAGGGCAATGGGCAATTCCAATGCGCTGCCTTCCTTGCGCAAGTCCGCCGGCGCCAGGTTCACCAGCAGGCGCTCCTGCGGAAAGGCAAAACCGCTGTTGACCATGGCGGTGCGAATGCGGTCCATGGCTTCGCGCACGGCGGTGTCGGCCAAGCCCACGATCTGCGGGGGCCGCTGTTCCAATTCCGGCTGGCGTCCGCCGATGTTGACTTCCACTTCACAGCGTACGGCGTCAATGCCCTGGAGCACGAAACTGTGTACTTTGGCGAGCATGTCTTCTCCCAAAAATGCTTTTTAACAAAAGATGCAGAAAGGTATTATGGCAGTTGGTGACGGAAAGTCGAGATGCGGCGCCGGATTATTGAACAATTTTCTTCTGATTTCCCCAGCCCGCGGCGGTGGGCCGATAAAAGCGGCGGCGACATCATTCCGGCGAATTTGCCGGCAACCAAGTCGATGCCAGGAAGGCTGCGGATTACTCGAATCGCTGGCAAGGTTGCCGGCCCTGAATCGGCGCGCCGCGGACGCCCTGGCACAGCGGAAGGATGAATTTCCCTCGCCGCGGGCATTTGTCGCAGGCCCGAAGCTGCGCGGTTTAGGTATTGTGCACAACGGCACAAGTTTTTCTTTACATGCTGCCGACCCGTGCCTATCCTATTGCCCAGTTCCAATTTTGGCGCGGGCGTGTCCCCGAAGGACACATGTGCTGCATGTTCCGGTTATTTCAGGAGGTTTGAATGTCTGCGAAATTCCAGCGATCTTTGGCCACGCTAGCTGTCGCCGTTGTTGCCGCCGGCACGCTGGCTGGCGCGGCGCATCTGGCCCGAGCGGCCGCTTTTCGCCCACCTGCGGTTCCGCTGATCGCGTTTGACCCGTACATGAGCATCTGGTCCGAGGCCAATAAGCTGGCCAACCACAACACGCATTATTGGGATGGAAAAGATCAGAAACTGGTCAGCATTATCCGTGTTGACGGCCATCCGTACCGCATCATGGGCAATGACCCGGCGGGCATACCGGCCATGCACCAGAAAAGCGTGCAGGTGCTGCCCACCCGCACCATCTATCAATTCAAGAATTCCAAAATTTTATTAACGCTGACCTTCATGACGCCCCGCCTGCCGGCGCACCTGAAATACATGACCCAGCCCGTGACGTACATCACATGGCAGGTGCGTTCCGCGGATGGCAGCCCGCACAAAGTGCAGTTGTATTACAGCACCAGCACCCGGGTGGCGGTTAACACCAGCAAGCAGAAAGTGAAATGGTGGCGCAAGACCATGGGCCCACTGACGGCGTTGCAAGCCGGCCACCCAACGCAGAATTATTTCGACATTGCGGGCGATCCGGTCGGTTTGGACTGGGGATATGTATACACGGCCGCAAATACCAAGCAGGCCGCGGGCGTTGTCGCCCTGAATCGTACTTGCGTGCATGCGTTTACGTCTACCGGAAAAGTGCCCAACAACAACGCCACGGGAATGCCGCGATCCATCGCCAACGGCAACCCGGTGGAGGCCTTCTCGTTTAACCTTGGGTCCGTGGGCAGCACGCCGGTAAGCCGGCACGTAATGGTGGCGTATGACGAAGTGTATGCGATTAACTTTTTCGGCGAATACACGCGGCCGTACTGGCGGAAGGGGGGCGTAACGCCCGCCAAGATGCTGGAAAAGGCGGCCACGCGGTATAAAAAACTTACGAAGGACTGCATCGCGTTTGATACGAAAGTGATGGCCGATGCACGGCGCGTTGGCGGGCGGCGATACGCGGTGATTGCCGCCTTGGCGTACCGGCAGGCCTTGGCGGCCATGGGCATTTCGGCCGACCGCAATGGCGCTCCGATGGTCTTTACCAAAGAAGAAACCAGCAACGGCGACATTGCCACGGTCGACGTATTTTTCCCCGCGTCGCCAATCTGGCTGCTGTTTGACCCCCAGATGGAAGCGGCTTCCATGGAACCGGTGCTGGATTCCGCGGAAACCAAGCGCTGGAAATTCCCGTGGGCCCCGCATGATCTGGGCACCTATCCCATTTGCACCGGTCATTACAATTCCGGCGGCGAAAACATGCAGGTGGAAGAAAGCGGCAACATGATCATCCTGGCCGACGCGATCGCCCGTGCGGAAGGCAACGCCAAGTTTGCCACCAAGTATTGGCCCATGCTTACCAGTTGGGTGCAGTATCTGCGACGGGCGGGCTTTGACCCCAAGAAGCAGCTCAGCACCAATGATTTCCTGGGCTTCATGGCGCACAATGCAAATTTATCTATTAAGGCCATTTTGGCCATGGGGGCCTACGGGTCGTTGTGCAAGATGCGCGGCATGAACGGCGAAGCCCGCAGCTACCAGTCCCTGGCCCGCCGCTGGGCCCGCAAGTGGATGCGCGTGGACAACAACGGCAGCCATTACCGCATGGCTTTCAACCAGCCAGGAACCTGGAGTCAGGATTATAATCTGGTGTGGGACCAGGTGCTGCATCTGCACGCGTTTCCGATGGCCGTGCGGCGGAAGCAAATGGCCTTCTACATGACACAGCTTCATAAATATGGCCTGCCCGATCGCAGCACGGTTACGCAGACCAAGACCGATTTTTCCATCTGGACGGCGACCATGGCCACAAGACCTTCGCAGTTCCACGCCATTATCAACCGCATCTACAAATTCCTGGACCAAACCAGCACCCGTGTTCCATTCGCCGATCAATACGGGACGCGCAAAGGCTGGGGCGGAATGCATGCGAGGCCAGTCATGGGCGCCGCGTTCATGCCCATGATGAACAACGCCAAGATATGGCATTACTGGGCCAGCCGCGGCGCGAAGTTTCCTGATAACTGGGCGGGCCTGCCCCCTCCCCCGGTGATTACATCTGTCGTGCCCACGGCACAGCGGCGCCCGGTGATGTGGCGCTACACCATCAACCGTCCCGGCGCCGGATGGTACAAGAGAGGTTTTGACGCCTCTGGTTGGAAGCGCGGCCCGGCGGGCTTTGGCAGCGCTGACCCCGGCGTGCGGCCACGCACCAGGTGGCGCACGGATAACATTTGGATGCGGCGGCATTTCCGGCTTTCGGCCGCCAAGCTCCGCCATTTGAACCTCAAAGATTTGCGCATCTACGCCTACCATGATGAAGACATCAAGGTGTATATCAATGGCGTGTATGCCGGCGGCGCCAGCGGGTATTCCACCAGCTATGTGCCGTTGGAAATGACCCGCGCCAGCGAAAAGGCCCTGCACGCGGGAGAAAATTTGATGGCCATCACCGTGCATCAGACCACCGGCGGCCAGTTCGCCGATGCCGGTCTGGTGGAATGGCATATTCCGCGGCGCCGCCATCGCGCGGGCGGTCATTAACCGCGTGGCCTTAAACAGCCGAAACGTCCACGGCCGGGAACCAGATTCCCGGCCGTTTTTTTTTGTGTCAATAAAA
>JAJZCU010000205.1 GCA_021828935.1 Planctomycetota bacterium
CTGAAGAACTGCCCGTCCAAACTGATTTTTCCTTCCGGGAATATGCCAAGCGCCCTGCCTTCCTGCAACAGGCGCAGCGCCGACCTCATGCTGGCGATGTCCGTGCCCGAACGGTTCACCGGGATGCTGCCTAAATACTTAAAAAAGTGGTTCAACACCGGCAGCGTGAAATATTCCTTGGCCATCATAAAATGAATCAACCGGCGTCGACTGCCGATCTGCAGCGTCAACGGGTCCAAACTGCAGGTGTGATTGGCGATGACAATCACCGGCCCGCGCCCCGGAATGGTACACGCCCCCGTGCGGCGAAAGCGGTGTACCACCATTAGGTAAGCCGCGCCGACGCGGCGGACAATGGACACCGGCAGCGGCAGGGTCTGATGGCGATAATAAGAAACCACCAGCCCCGCGCCCACGCCGGCCACCAACAGGCCCGTGGCCAGCATCACCCAGCCAATGTCCGGGCCCAACGCGCCGTTGAGCGCAAAGGGCAGGGCGCTGGCCACCATGCCGGCGTTGGTGACCAGATCACGTATGCCCATCACCCGGCCGCGCACATAATTTGGCGCCACGCGCTGCAGCAGCGTTTCCAGCGTAATAAGTAAAATACCGCCGGCAAATGAGCCCACTACCATGATGGCCAAAAACACCGGCCACTGGCGGTCCACGCCCAAGAGCGCCAGGCAGGCGCCGGTGACGGCCAGCGACCAACCGATGCCGATTTCCTTGGGTATTCCGCCGGCAAAAATGCTTAATAACGCCGCCGCCCCCACCATGCCCAGCCCCGCCACGGCCATAAAATACCCCAGTTCATGCCGCATATGAAACGCACCGGAAACAATGGCCGGCAGACTGTTAAGAATCAACATGCTGGAAACCCAGAACAGCAGTTCCAGCCCAATGATCTGTACCGGCCGACGGTGTTCCCGCAGATACCGCACGGCGCCGCGGAAGTCGGCCCAGAAACTGCTGCGCTTGGCTCCGGCCACTGCCGGCTGCCCCGCGCCGGTGTCCGCCCCCTTGGGCATGCGCATTAAAAGAATGCACGAAGCGGACAAGACATACGCGCCGGCGTCGGCGAAAATGGCGTAACGCAGGCCCTGCGCGATGAGCATCGCCCCCACCGCATAGCCCGCCAAAGAAGCAATGACCCCCGCGGCGTTGGTTAGCGCATTGGCCCGCAAAAGCTGCTGCGGATGCACAATGTTCGGCAGCAACGCCGTGCGCGCGGGTGAAAACAATGCCCCAAATATAAACACAACAAATTCTGAGCCAAACAGCAGCGCCAGCAGCAGGGGCACGTCCGGATGGCGGGAAAGCGCCCCAACCAAAATCACCGAACGGGCCACAAACACCAGCCCCACACGCACCAAATCCGCGGTAACCATGATGGCCCGGCGCGATACGCGGTCGGCGATGATGCCCGCCACCGGCCCCAGTAAAAAGAACGGCAAAAACATGACAATATTTAACTGGGCACTTTGTTGTACCGGGTAGCGCCCCTGGTGCAGCAGCCGGATGCACAGAAGTTCCAGCAGCATCAGGAAATGAATGCGGTCTCCCAATGCGGAAACCACGTACCCCAGCCACAACAGGAGAAAGTTGCGATTGCGCCCCAGGGGTTTGAACGGCTGCAGCAGCGGCGTGTCCCGCGGCGCAAGAACCTGAGGACGCGCGCCGGGCGGCATTGCGCTGCCGTCGGCGGGTGGTGAAGCCAATTCCGGCATAGGCGCCTTTCAACGACCAAACAACAACGATCATCGATCATCCAATCAACCGCTCCATTGGTTGGTCGATGATCGTCTTGATCGATGAAATTACCGAAACGCGCCCATGACCTGGCCGCTTAAACTCACCGTGCGCGGGCTTATGTGGGTACGGCCCTCGGTTTTCCCCAAGGCAATCGCCCGCTGCAAATCCTGCGTTTTCTTGCGCGCCGCCTCCATCTTCGGGTAGCGCACCTCGCGGAAGCCGGTCACCGGTTCGGGCGTCTTTAAAATATCCAGCCAATAATTGTACAGCCACGGCTCATGGAGTTCGCAACTGTCCACCAACTGCATGTACCAGTCTCTGAACGCCCGTTCGCGCGTGTGCCAGCCCGGCAGAACCGTCCGCAGCCACCGGCAATGCCGCACGATGCGCATCTGCCAATCACTGGATTTCCAGTGAAAGCGGAAGGTGCGACCGGCCACGGTAAATTCTGGCCTATTGAGATGCACATACTTAATGCGATCCCCATTGGCGGGATTCACATTGTAACGCCGCCGGTCTTTTTTGTATTTTTCCGGGCTGGTGTACATCATGGCCACATACACTTCATCCTTGATCATCATGACCTTGGCCAAGTTCCAAATAACGGCCCGGGTGACGGCAAAGCGCCGTTCAACCGTGTCCTGCTGATATGTTTTTACCACCCGCGATGCATAACTACGGCCGTATTTCAAGGCGCCCCATTGAATGGCGTCGTACAGGCGGATGGCGTAGTCACGGCGCGTGGCCTCGTCTAATTCGGGCATTTGCTGCAGGGTCTCGCGGCACAGCTTGCGGTATTGCTCCGCGTTTTTCTGCCCCCAGATCGAACTGACCATTAAGATATTCGCCTTGCGTTCAATGGTCTGTTCAGCGGTTTCCACTTCCCGCGGCGCCGCCACGCCGAATAAGTCGGGCCGCAGCACAATTTTTCGGCCAATGTTAAACGCCCGGTAGTTGCGTTCAAATTCGCGCCGCACGGCGTGCCGAATGGCCCAGGTAATACTTTTGTAAGAAACCGGAATGAAGCCCAACTGGTACGCCACGCCCAGCATCATGATGTTGGCGTACATGCGGCTGTCCAGCAGGCGTTCGCACAAATCGCCCACATTGAAGCTGAAGAACTGCCCCGGCCGGCACTGTTTGGCAATTCCTTCGGCGAGTTCCTGCGGCGAAAAATCCTCGCGGCCCATGAGCGTAAGCACCGTGGCGGTCTTGGCGGTGTTCACCACCGCGCTGGTGTATTTTGATGACGCCACACGCAGAAGATCATTGGGCGAAGTGGCCCGGGCGGCCTCCGCGGCGTCAATGCCAATAAGTAAATCAGCCTTGCCCCAGGGCGTAATGGCTGAACCGGCAATAGGCCCCCGTGAAAACAACAATTGGCTGAACACGCCGCCGTTGCGGATGGCCAGGCCCTTTTTATCAACAAAGCCAATGTGATAGCCTTCCTTGTGCCCGGCGCGCACCAGTATTTCGCCGGCCACGCCAATGCCCATGCCGCCCACCCCGGCCAGATAGCAGCGCCACTGCTGGCCCATGGCCGCCGGCGGCGGTTCTGGTATTCCGGTTAAGTCCACCACTTCATCGGGCATGCGCGGCGGGCGTTTGCGCGTAATGGTGACCTGTTCAAAACTGGGGCAGGCGTCGATGCGCGCACAGGCGCCGTCGTTCACGCAGGTGGTAAAGTCGGTCTGCATCTTGGGGCCGTAGTCGGTGTCGGCAATTTTCAGCCCCGGGCAGCCGGTTTGGTTGGTGCATTCCAGGCAGTATTCGCACACTTCCTCCGCCACGTTCATGTGCGTTTTCTGTTTGACAAAGCCCTGTTGCTTTTTTTCCTGCAGTTCGGCGCGATGGCGTCGGCGGTGAAAGGTAATGCCACATTCTTTATCAGCGATAATCACCTTCACGCCGTCTTCCAAAATCACGCTTTCCAGCAGTTCCATGTAGCCGTCGCGTGAAGAGGGATTCATCCGCACCACGCGGGCCTTGCCGGCGTCGGTGTCTTCGCGCCCGCGGCCCTTTAACGGCCCGGCCGCCTCGGGGATCATGGCCTTCACAATGCGTTCAATGTCGTGGGCCAGCACCATGTTGCCCACAATGTCTTCCTGCAACGTGGGGTTGGGCTGATGGCCGGTCATGGCCGTGGTCTTGTTTTCCAATATGATATATGTGATGTCCTGGCCTTGGGTGATGGAATTGGCGATGGCCAACTGGCCGGAATGAAAGAAGGTGCCGTCGCCCATGAACACAATTTGTTTATTAGTAATAAATGGGTCCACGCCCCCGCCGGTGGCCCCGCCCAGGCCCATGCCGCTGTAATTGTGCATCAGGGGCTTGTTGGGTTCAAACATCATCATGGTGTAGCAGCCGGTATCGCCGTGGGCGACCAAATCAATGGCCTGTTTGGCGTAGCGCCGCTGCATGTATTCAGGATTCAGCAGATTCTTGCGAATTTCCAGCAGCGCACTGGACGAATCGCGGTGCGGGCAGCCCGGGCAATAGGCCGGCGTGCGCACCGGCACGGCGGCCGTGCTGCTGGTAGCCAGCTTGATGGTTTCCATTTCCTGCGTGAGGCGACCATTGGAAAGCTCATGCGGAATGCCCGGCGTGTCGCGCAGCAGGCCCGTAAGTAATTCAATAAGAATTGACGGATGCAACCCGCGCGTGGATGGTATTCCCGGCAGGTTGCGCGGGAACGCCTTGCCCCACAATTCAACCTTCGCGTCCGGGTGTTCCGGATTATTTTGCCGCTGGCGGGAAAGCGCCTCGGCCACCTGCCGCTCAATAAAGCTGCGGCGTTCTTCCACGACCACAATGCGTTCACACATGGAAGCAAGTTGATTGACCAGCGTCATGTCCACCGGATAGCTATGGGCCAGCTTGAGAATGGGGAACGAACCCAGCAAGCCCATTTCCTGCAATGCATGCATTAAAAACGTGCAGGACATACCCGAAGATATAAAGCCTATCGGGCACTTTTCAGACCGCCCGCCGCGCCAGGTGCGCTCAATGGGATACATGATTTTTGACAGGCCCAATTCCCGTGATTTTTCCAATAGCAAATTGTGGCGGGATTCAAACGTAAGTTCCTGCTTCCAGCTGCGTGGCGGCAACAGCACCGTGGTTTCCACTGGAATTTTCGCGGTTTCTATTGCGATGCGCTGGTGCGTGGAAATCGTTGGCCACTGATTCGCGTGGCACTGCACCGAACCGCCCCCATCCGCCAACGCCACGGTCACCATGTATCCCACATACAATTTGGCCGCCACGGAAAGTTCAAACGCCGCGGTTCATAATAAGGCCG
>JAJZCU010000206.1 GCA_021828935.1 Planctomycetota bacterium
ATTAACATCGAAAATATTTCCACCAGCGAAATACGCATCAGCGTAATCGTGGCCAGGCAGGATGCGGAAAAAGCGCTGCGGGCCGTACACGCGGCCTTTGAATTGGAAAGTACGACGCATTGAACGCAGATACCGATTCCGGACGGTCTTAATTTTCGCCTGCTGATTGCAGGCCGGTGCGTCCTTGGCCGTTGGACGGTTCGTGCCCGTTGATCGTTGATCGTTGATTATTGCAGAAAGTTTTCCCCTTGACGCTGTTGCCCGCGGAACCGCCGATGCCCGCCCGCCGGCCCGCCGCCTGGCGCCGCCTGGCCGCGCGTCGTACCGGCCTGGCTGGCGCGGCGCTATTAATTGGCATCTTTCTGCTGTGCTACCTTACACTGCCCTGGTCGCTGGCCCGCTATACCAGCCAAAACCTGCATGCCACTTTGCAGGCGCCCAGCCCGCGCCACATCTTCGGCACCGATGAACTTGGCCGCGACCTTTTTTGGCGCTTCACCCTGGGCGGGGCGATTTCACTGGGCATTGGGCTTTGTTCGGCCACGATCGCCGTATTCATCGGCGTAGCCGTGGGCGTGGCCGCGGGATATCTGGGCGGCCGCACCGACGCATTGCTGATGCGCGCGGTGGACGTGCTGTACGGCTTGCCGACCATTCTGCTGGTTATCTTATTACGCGTGGCCCTGGTCCCGCGCGCCACAGTTCTATTAACCTATTGGGGCATTGCAGGTCCGCACACGGTGGCCAATCTGCTGGTGCTGTTGGTGGGCATTGGCGGCGTAAGCTGGCTGACCATGGCCCGCGTGATTCGCACCCAGGTCATGAGCCTGCGTAATCAGCCCTTTATTGAAGCTGCGCGCGCTGCGGGCGTGGGTCATTGGCGGCTGGTACGTCGGCACCTGTTGCCCGGTTTAATCGGCACGATCATGGTGTACGCGGCGCTCACGGTGCCGGTGGCCATTCTACAGGAATCTTTCTTAAGCTTTCTGGGGCTGGGCATTCAACAGCCGCTGCCAAGCTGGGGCAACCTGACATCTGAAGGCGTGCGGGCCATCAATCCGATTCACACGCCGTGGTGGCTGCTGTTATGGCCGTGCTTAGGGCTGTGCATCACGCTGTTGAGCCTGAATTTCCTGGGCGACGCGCTGCAGGAAATCTGGGATCCGCGCCGCAGTGTGCGCTAACGGAAAACTGCTTTTACAGTTAACGACGCCACATGCGCCGCCTGGGCAACCCGGCGGCTGTTGGGGCGGTGGCCGCTAACCCAACCTTCGCACTTCGGCTCTTTTTTGAGCAAAATTTGGAATTTTAAAATTTTTTTTCGGCCTTGGCGCAACGCTAGCGCCGTTTCAGGTCGGAAGTTGTCAAAAAAACGCGTGTAGTGCAGACCTACCCCATCGACAAGGCGTTGGCGTCCCATGCAAAATCATCAACATGTACTTGCGAACTAAAAATCGCCTGAAGAACGGCAAGCAGCATGTTTACTACAGCGTGGTTGAAAGCCACCGCGCGTCGGACGGTTCTTCGGTCCAGCGTGAATTGCTTTACTTGGGCGAGATCAACGCATCGCAGGAGGCCGCCTGGCGGCATTCGCTGCAGGTCTGGGACGAGAAGACCGGACAGGCTCAGACCGCCAGTCTTTTTCCCGACAGCTTGCCTGAACCACCGCAGAATATCTCTCCCAGTAAACTCAACGCGCTGCGTCTGCGAATGGACCTGGTGGAACTGCACCGGCCGCGCGCCTTCGGCGATTGCTTCGTGGCCTGCAAAGTTTGGGAACAATTGGGGCTTGAAGGTTTTTGGAAGGAACGCCTGGAGGAGCCGCGGCGCGGCAAGGCGGCCTGGCACAAGATTCTGCAATTGTTAGCAGTCAATCGTATGGTTGATCCGGGCAGCGAGTGGCGCATCCACCGGCAATGGCTGGAGCGCAGCGCCATGGATGAACTGCTTTCCATTGAAGCCGGGCGCATCTCCAAGGACCGTCTCTACCGCTGCCTGGACCGTATTCTGAAATACCGCGAAGAATTGTTCGGGCACCTGCGGCAAAAATGGACGGACCTTTTTCACGCCTCATTCGACGTGCTCTTGTACGACCTGACCAGCACCTATTTTGAAGGGTCCGCAACTGAGATTCCCAAAGCGGTGCATGGCTACAGTCGCGACGGGCGGCCGGATTGCCGACAGGTGGTCATTGCCCTGGTGGTCACGACCGATGGTTTGCCGATGGCCTATGAAGTTATGCCCGGCAACACCAGCGATAAGGCCACGCTGGAAGACTTTTTGGCCAAGATTGAGAAGCAATATGGCAAAGCCCGCCGGACTTGGCTGATGGACCGCGGCATTCCTACGGAAAAGACGCTGAAAGCGATGCGGGAACAGGATATTAACTATCTTGTGGGCACGCCGCGCGGCAAGCTGGACGCTGTGAACCGAAAGTTAATAAATCAGCCGTGGGTGGAAGCGCGCCGGGACGTGGAGGTCAAACTGCTCTCCGAGCATGGGGAACTGCTGGTGCTGGCGCGCAGCGCCGGCAGGATGAAGAAGGAATGGGCCATACGTCGGAAAAAGCTCAGGCGGCTGCTGAAGGGTTTGGCGGAATTGCGCGTGAGCCTGCCGGAGCGTGATAAGTTATTGCAAAGGATTGGGGCCTTGAAGCACAAGGCCGGCCGTGCGGCGCGTTTTGTGCGGATCACGCTGCCCACGAAGGACCAGCCGGTTACCAGCGCCAACTTCTCCTACAAATTGGATTGGAAAAAATACAAGCAGGCGGTGCGATTGGATGGGCATTACCTACTGCGCACGAACTTAACTGACGAACAGCCCGAATCACTGTGGAGCATGTACATGACGCTCACGAGGGTGGAGGCGGCGTTTAAGAGCCTTAAAAGCGACCTGGCGATTCGCCCGATCCATCATTACGTTGGGCCACGGGTGGAGGCGCATATATTTGTTGCGTTTCTGGGGTATTGTCTCACCGCGACCTTGCAGATGCGGCTGCGGACACACGCGCCGGGCTTAACGCCGCGCGCGGTACTGGAAAAACTTGCGACGATTCAGCTAATTGATGTGCATGTTCCGGTGGTCGATAGTCGGCATCTGGTGATGCGGCGCTACACGCAGCCGGACAAGACGCAGGCGATGTTGCTGGAGAAACTGGGCCTGCGGCTGCCGGACCAGCCGCCGCCGAAAATTTATCAAAACCGCGCCGCCGCCGGCGGGCTTTCGCTGTCGCCGGAGCCGGAAAAACCGCGTCGTATGGAAACGGCTCTGTAGTGCAGACCTGTGGCCCTGGCGCTAGCGCCAGGGCCGTTTTAGGGGTACTTCTGCGAAGGTTGGGTTAATAACGTGGTCAGCGATGCCGTGAACGCCCTGGGCGAGGTGATCCAGAAGACGGACCGCAACGGCACCGTGCATGATTACACATTTGACAACCTGGGCCGGCAGATCAGCGACATCATCGTCACCCTTGGCGCTGGCGTGGATGGCGCCGTGCGCAGAATCGACACCGCGTACAACGACGCCGGCTTGCCATATTTATTTACCAGCTTTGCCGATACCGCCGGCACGGTGATCGTGAACCAAGTGATGTACATTTACAACGGCCTTGGGCAGGTAACCCGCAGCTACCAGGCCGCCAGCGGCGCTGTGGACACCAGCACCACGCCGTTCGTACAATATGATTATTCCGATCCATCCATCGGCAGCAGGCTCATCGACATGGTCTACCCCAACGGCAGAACCATCGACTATAACTACGGCGACACCAACTTTGCCGGCACCCCGGTGCTCATGAGCAACAACAACGCCATGCTGGACAACGCCATCGGAAGAGTGGACGCCATCGTGGACGGCCCCAATTCCGGCGACCCCGGAACCGTGCTGGAACAATACAGCTATCTTGGCCTATCAACCATTGTGCAGGCCGCCCATCCCCAAACCGGTATTAACTTAACCTACATCCAGCAGCCGGGGCAGACGAATGTTATTAGCAGTGGCGGCGACATCTACACGGGCCTGGACCGCTTCGGCCGCGTGATCGACCAAAATTGGTGGGTGGTGGCCACCGGCACCAGCACGGACCGTTTCCAGTATGGGTACGATCCTGCATCCAACGTGCTGTACAAGAACAATCTTGTGAACCCGAACATGAGCGAACTGTACCATGCGAACAGCTCGGCCAGCGGCGACAACAATAGCGCGTATGACCCACTCGGTCGTGAAACCGCCTTCGCCCGCGGCCTTCTCTCCGCCAGCGGAAACAACGGCGCCACGCTGGACACGATCTCCGCGGCCACGCAGAGCCAAACGTGGAACATGGACGCCTTAGGAAATTGGAGCAGCTCGACCACGAATGGCACGGCCCAAACGCGGAATTTTAATCGCCAAAACTAGATTACCGGCATCAGCGGAACAACTGCAACGCCGACGTACGATGCCAACGGGAACATGACCACCGACCAGAACGGCAATAAACTCATTTATGATCCGTGGAACCGCCTGGTTGCCGTGCAAAACCCCGCCGGCCAGACGATCGCCGCCTACAGCTATAATGCCATGGGCTACCGCATCAGCGAAAGCTACCCCCAAGGCGGCAACGGCGTCCCGGCGGGGACGGTCAAATACCTCTATTACTCAAATAATTGGCAGGTGCTTGAGACGCGCGTTAATGGCACGGCGAACACGGATGTGGCGCACCAATACGTCTGGTCGCAGATGTATATTGATGCAATGGTATTGCGCGACACATACAGCGCGGGCACGATCCAGCCAGCGCAGCGAATTTACTATCAGCACGATGCCAATTTTAACACCACCGCCATCGTGGGCCTGGTCGGCAGCACATGGCAGGTCACGCAGCGTTACATCTACACCCCATACGGCGTGGTGACAGTGCTCAACGCCGATTGGACCACCGCCAGCAGCCAAATCCCACTCACGCAGTACCTGCACCAAGGAGGCCGTCTCGACCCCATCACCGGCCTGTACCTCTTCCGCCACCGCGACTACTCGCCGACACTGGGCAACTGGATTGAGCAGGATCCGGCGGCGTAT
>JAJZCU010000207.1 GCA_021828935.1 Planctomycetota bacterium
CGCCGACAACCAATTATGTGGGATATACGGAAGGACGTTCCATATTCTCCGGCGCGTGCGATGTTCTGGTGACGGATGGCTTTACCGGCAATGTTGTGTTGAAAATTATCGAGGGGCTTACGGGGTCTTTGCTGCGCGGGCTCACGGAACAGTTCGGCCGGATATCGCCGGAGCTGCTGGCCGCGGCGCGCAAGCCGCTGCAGTGTGCCGCGGACCAGTATGATCACGAAGAATATGGCGGGGCTCTGCTGTTGGGGCTTTCGGGCCTCGTATTAAAGGTGCATGGGGCCGGCGGCGCCCGCGCCATTAAAAATGCGGTGAAGACAGCGCGGGCCGCCAGCCAAATGAATATCAATGAGGCGATTTCACGCCACATGCACGCGGCGGGCAGTTAAGTTTCCGCCGCAGTGCAAAATGTCCCGGCGGCGGTAAGTCCGGGGGGCGGTCGATTGCGACGGCCACGGCCACAGGTCGGCACTGATGAAAGCACGCGCAGCTGGCAATTGGTTGTCGGCGCCCCGCGTAAAGGAGTAGATCGAACACATGCGGCGGTTTGGTGCGGTTATTAGCGGTACCGGCAGCGCCTTGCCGGAAAAACGGCTCACGAATGGCGACTTGGAAAAGCTCGTGGAAACCGACCACGACTGGATCGTGCAGCGCACTGGTATTACGGAGCGGCGCATCGCCGGCGCGGACGAAAGCACGGCGTCACTGGCCACCTTGGCCGCGCAGCGGGCTTTGGACTCCGCCGGGGTGGACGCTCAGGACATCGACCTGATCATCGTGGGCACCTTGACCCCCGAAATGCTAACCCCTTCCACCGCGTGCATCCTCCAGCAGCGGCTGGGCATACGTCGGCACATTGGCGCGTTGGATATAAACGCCGCCTGCTCCGGTTTCGTCTACTCACTTGCCGTCGCTTCACAATTTATTGCCGCGGGCTCCGTTAAACGCGTGCTGGTCGTGGGGGCGGAAACATTGTCGCGCATCGTGGATTACACCGACCGCGGCACCTGCATTTTATTCGGCGATGGCGCCGGCGCCGCCGTGCTTACCGCGTCGGATGATGCGCAACGCGGCGTGCTGGCGTTTGAGCTGGGCGCAGACGGCGGTGGCGCTCACTTTATTCATGTGCCCGCTGGCGGCTCGCGCGCTCCGGCCACGGCGGACACGGTCGCCGAACGGCAGCATTATTTGAAAATGAATGGTCGCGAAGTGTATAAGTTCGCCGTGACCCAGATGACCCACAGCCTCAAGGGCGCCATGGAATCCTGCGGCCTGACCGCGGAAACCGTTCGCCTGGTGGTGCCGCACCAGGTGAACCAGCGCATCATTGACAGCGCGACGGAAAAGATGGGCTTCCCCAAGGAGAAGGTATTTATTAACATTGATAAGTACGGAAATACCTCGGCGGCGTCCGTGCCGATCGCCCTGGATGAGGCGTGCCGACAGGGCCGCTGCGGTCCCGGAGATTATATTATTATGGTGGCTTTTGGCGCGGGCCTTACCTGGGCCTCCGCCACGGTTAAACTTTAACAGCGTGTTCATATAAGGGTCTTTTGGGAGCCCCGAAGGCACTAAAACCTGCCGTCCGCCCCCGAACGTGTCGGGGTTGTTTCAGCCGAATAAGCGGCCCTTGGCAGCCCGAATTTCTTAGCTTTTTTCAGGCCGGTCGGCGCCACGGAATATGCGCCGCCCGGCCACAACGAATGGGAATACTATGGCTTTGGCGCTGCTTTGCCCCGGACAGGGCGCCCAATATGTTGGCATGGGCCGCGATTTTTACGAATCCAGCGGCGTGGCCCGAGGCGTGTATGATGGCGCCGACAAAGAACTGGGCTTCCATTTAAGCGCCCTGTGCTTTCATGGGCCAGAAGCAACACTCAACGCCACCGATGTGGCGCAAGTGGCCATTTTTGTCACCAGTGTTGCCATCTACGAAACATTGCTGGAAACCGGGCGCCTGCCGCAGACGCCGGCCATGACCGCCGGACTTTCTTTGGGCGAATACACCGCGCTGTACCTGGCCGGGGTGCTGGAATTTCGTCAGGCCCTGCGTCTGGTGCGGGCCCGCGGACGCCTCATGCAGGCCGCCGCCGAAGCCGCGCCTTCCACCATGCTGGCCCTCATCGGTGCGGATGAGGCCGTGGCGTTGGACATCTGCCGCGTGGCATCCGAGGCGGGCGTGGTGGTTCCGGCGAATTTTAATGCGCCCGGACAAATCGTGCTCTCCGGCGGCGTTGCCGCGTGTACACGGGCCGCGGAAGTGGCGGCCGAAAAAGGCCTGCGCACTGCCCCGCTGAAGGTGGCCGGCGCGTTTCATTCGCCCTTCATGCAATCCGCCGCTGACGGCTTGGAACCGGTGCTGGCTGAAACCAACTTTGCTCCGCCCGCCATACCCGTGCTCAGCAATGTCACCGCGCAGCCGCACACCGATGCCGCAGCGATCCGCGCACTGCTGGTGCAACAGGTGGTGGCCGCGGTACGTTGGTATCAATGCATCGAAACCCTGCGCGAGAACGGTATCACTGAATTTCTGGAAGTTGGACCGGGCCGGGCGCTTACTGGGTTAATGAAGAAAATCGACCGCCGCGCCGCGATCACCAATGTCTCAAGCATGGCGGACGCAAACGCCCTTCCCGCCAAGGCCGCCGGGACTGTATAACTGCCGGATGCACGGCGCCCGGCCGGCAATGATTATTTGTAACAGCGCCATGAGGATCGCCCATGCCCAATGAAAAACGCGTCGCCTACGTCACGGGCGGTTCGCGCGGAATCGGCCGGGCCATTGTGCATGCCCTGGCCGGCGCCAATTGCCATGTGGTGGCCGCCGCGCGCAACGCGCAAACGCTGGAGGTGGTCGTGGCGGAAGAAAAATCTGCCGGGCACAGCGTGGAAGCGCAGACAGTGGACATTGCCAATGCGCCGGCCCTGGCCGCCTCCATTGAAGGCGTGGTGGCACAGCACGGGCGCCTGGACATACTGGTAAACAATGCCGGCATCACGCGTGATGGGCTGTTTTTGCGTATGGAAGATAAAGATTTTGACGATGTAATCGCAACGAATTTAAAATCGGCGTTTGTGGCCGCCCGCGCCGCCGCCCGCAGCATGATTCGCGCCCGCTGGGGCCGCATTATTAACATTGGCTCGGTTTCAGGCATCATAGGCAACGCCGGGCAGGTCAATTATTCCGCGTCCAAGGCGGGCCTCATTGGATTAACCAAATCCATGGCGCGGGAATTGTCCGGCAAGCAGGTCACTGTGAATTGTGTCGCGCCAGGATTTATCACCACGGACATGACCGAAGTATTGCCGCCGATGATCCGCGAAAAAGTGTTGGAATTAATCCCGTTGAAGCGTTTTGGCGAACCGTCAGACATTGCGGCCATGGTGGCATTTTTGGCGGGCGATGCCGCGGCATATGTCACCGGGCAGGTCATCGCCGTTGATGGCGGCATGAGCATGTAGAGGTTGGTTCTGTCGGCGAGGCTGACGGATGCGGCCACCAACGGTGCGGCGCCGCCGGCCCGTGACAGGCATTACAAAGCGCCATTGCGAAATCGCGGCGTACACGCTACTGTATCGGGCTTGGGTCTAAGGGTGATCCGCCCGGCGTGTTACAGGGTTCTGTTTGGAACGCTGCAGCACACGTTGCATAAAAAGGTTAATAAAGGTTGGGCACAGGCATTTGAAAACGCGCCACGCGTGTGGCGTGCGAAGTCTGGACTCAAACCATCTTTCGGAACCGTTTTTTTGGAGGCCGTTCCACATGCCTGAAGTTGACGAAATTGAACAGAAAGTCATTGATATTGTCGCCGAGCAAATGGGCGTCGATAAGGCGGAAATCACGCGTGATACCAGCTTTATCAATGACTTGAATGCCGACAGCCTTGACACCGTGGAACTGGTCATGGAATTCGAAGACGAATTCGAAATGTCCATTCCCGACGAGGAAGCGGAAAAGATTCAGACCGTCGGCCAAGCCATTGATTACATCAAAAATGTCGCCGCCAAGCAGAAAACGCAGGAATAATTTTCGACCGTCGCGGCCTGCCACTGCGGCTAAGCCCGCAGTCCTGTTTGGCGCCCCAGCGGCCTAGGGTACGTATGTCTAAGCGCAGAGTTGTCATCACCGGCCTGGGTGTCGTAACCCCATTGGGCGACGAACTGGACACGTTCTGGAACCGCCTCCTGGAAGGCCACAGCGGTATCAAGAATATCGAGCGTTTCGACGCCAGCAAATACCCTGTGCGCATCGGCGGTGAAATTACGCCCCAGGTGTTCCACCCCGAAAAACACCTGGAACCCAAGGAAATTCGCCGCCTTGACCGTTTCTCGGTCTTCGCCATGATTGCCGGCATCCACGCCGTGGCCGACTCCGGAATTGATTTCTCCCGCGTCGACCGCGACCGCGCGGGCGTGATTGTCGGTTCCGGCATCGGCGGCATTGAAGAGATGGAGCAGCAATACGATAAGTTGCTGGCCCGCGGCGTGGAACGCGTCTCCCCGTTTACCGTGCCCAAACTCATGGTCAATGCCGCCGCCGGAAACCTATCCATTCAATGGGGTTTGCAAGGGCCTGTCTCAGCCACCGCGACCGCCTGCGCCACGGCCGGCAACGCCATTAACGATGCCTACAAAACCATTCAATACAACGAAGCCGACGTAATGCTGGCCGGGGGATCGGAAGCCGCCATGACCAAGCTGGGGGTCGCAGCCTTCTGTGCGTTGCGCGCCTTATCCACACGCAATAATGAACCCACCAAAGCCAGCCGTCCGTTTGAAAAGAACCGTGATGGTTTTGTCATGGCCGAAGGCGCCGGCGTGATCGTGCTGGAAGAATTTGAACATGCGCGGGCCCGCGGCGCACGCATCTATGCCGAACTTTTGGGCTGCGGCGCCACCGGCGATGCCTGCCACATCACCGCCCCTGACGCCAACGGCGCCGGCGCCGCCAAGGCCATGGAAAAAGCCCTGCGCGAAGGCGGCATCCGCCCCGAGCAGGTCGGCTACATCAACGCGCACGGCACCTCCAAGA